>JAYZAS010000013.1 GCA_036339585.1 Pseudomonadota bacterium | reverse complement strand
CCGTGCGCTGCATATGCGCTCGTTCGAGGATCAGAATTTTATTAAACCGGTCAAAGGTAGAGTTGGTATGGACAATGTGCCGGGTGCCCGACAACGCATCAGACCGGAATTCCACAGCGGGTATGAGAGCCAGCTCCGATATTCTTTGCCAAACAGCAATTGGAGTGTGGGTGGCAACGGTAGATTTTTCTCGATGTATTCCCATCACGGCGATGTGACTAGGAGTGGTAGCGTTTTAAATATCAATGGTACTAGTACAGGCAGACAACGTTTAAACATCGGTTATCGAGGAAATACACCGGGAAACTTTGACGTCGAAGATGGCCGCACTTTTGCCGCACAAAGTTCAACCATCGTTAGTTCTATAGACGTTGACGCTGAGTATACCTTTGATAGCGTGCCTCAATTAGCCGCAAAAGGGGGTGTCAGGATAGGAGGCATCTACAGGACGCTGGATGTTGTTGTGTCTAAAGGTGTGGGTAATCGCCGCCCTGAAATTGTAAGTGACAATGAGGTGTGGTTTTTAGGAGCCGGACCAACCTTCGGCGCATCCATTGACCAGCCTATTGTGGCCGGTTTGAAAGGGCGGTTTGATGTTATCGCCTCTATATTGTCGGGTGCGAGCTCTGTCAAATCGTATAACGAATTAAAACATGCTACTACTTCATACACAGCTAACTTTGACAGCCTGAAATTTCATGTTGTGCCGGTTATAGATGCAAATATCGCGCTCGCGTATGAGCACAATATTTTTGATATTGTGCACGGTGCACTGGAGATTGGCTTCACTACGCAACACTGGCTCGGACTTCATGACTTTATGCGCGAACCTGATGGCTATTCGCATGGTCGGTTAGACACCACAATTGTGGGGTATCTTGGCCCGTACTTCAAAGCGAAGGTGATTTGGTAGGGAACAGTCTTTGTAACTAGTTTTTGCTGATTATAGATAAAAAATCGACACTACCGTAATTCGCATAATGTATATTATGGAAAATAAAGCCATTGTAATTATTGCAATATGGAAAATGAAAGACATCGTAATTGATGTATGAAATCGCAATTAGAATTTATAAGATAGTAAGACATCTGTCTCACATTGGACTTGCAGGCAAAGGTTTGGTCTTCACATTTAATTTGCATCAAGTGTCTGATATAACCTACAAAATTAATGCATTTATGATATTAACAATGTTTCCGTTCATTTGTTATATGCTGATAGTAAAACCTTTTTTATCTGGGTTTAGAAATGCTGCGTACTAAAATTAAAGGCCGCAAGATCCTTCAACTTGCGATCATTGTTACTGTATCTTTTTATTTTGCAACCTTAATAACCTTTACGGCTAACGCAAAAAAAATGAAAGTCGTGACTACTTTCACGGTTATAGCAGATATGGTGGCTAATGTTGCTGGTGATGCTGCGACAGTCGTATCCATTACTAAGCCCGGCGCTGAGATTCATGGGTATCAACCTACTCCAGGCGATCTTGTTCGCGCTGCAGATGCGGACCTCATTTTGTGGAACGGCATGGGTTTGGAGCTTTGGTTCGAACAGTTCCTTTCAAATCTTGGGAAAATACCCTCAGTGATCGTCTCTAAAGGTATTCAACCTATTCTTATTGAAACTGGTGTAGATAAGGGGAAACCTAATCCGCATGCCTGGATGGGTTTAGAAAGTGCCCTAATTTATATAAAGAATATTGAGGAAGCACTTTCTAGATACGACCCAATCAACACCAAAGTGTATTCTAGAAATGCACAAAATTATAAAAAACAACTGCGCCAAACACTTGGACCATTGCGGGCTTTAATTATGACTATACCCAAGTCACAGCGGTGGCTTGTTACATGTGAGGGAGCGTTTAGCTATCTTGCCCGCGATTATGGTATGAAGGAGTTATACTTATGGCCGATGAATTCCGATACTGTAGGGACACCACAGCAGGTTCGCTCAGTCATAGACAAAATGCGCGCTAATAACATTAAAGTAAATTTTTGCGAAAGCACTGTGAATACAGCGCCAGCAAAACTAATTGCAAGAGAGACAGGAGCTCATTATGGAGGAGCACTTTTTGTAGATTCGCTTAGTGGGCCCAAAGGAAAAGTGCCTACATATTTGGATTTACTAAAGGTTACATCACGAATAATTGCACATGGTCTAACAGCAAAAACACGCGGTGGGCCCTAAGTAATGTTAAGCAGATCAGACTATCTATCGAGAAATAACAAGGATTGAACACAAGCTTTAACACTCAATGTTTGAAGAAGGCTAAAATTGCTAAACGGAAATAAACCCCGGCAAGGCGACAAGCGAGTGAGATACTCGGGTAATGGTATCTCTGTGCGCGGCATTAATGTTACCTATAGGAATGGGCATACAGCCCTTTGGGACGCTACTTTTGAAATCCCCCGTGGTTCAATTGCTGCATTGGTTGGTGTAAACGGCGCAGGAAAATCAACCTTGTTCAAAGCCATTATGGGTTTTGTGCCGGTTGATGGCGGAAAGATCCGAATTTTAGATCTGGCAAGCAAATTAGCGCTCAAAAAAAATTACGTTGCCTATGTTCCACAATCGGAAGACGTGGATTGGAACTTTCCGGTATTGGTCGAAGAGGCAGTAATGATGGGTCGCTATGGCAGAATGGGCTTCTTTCGTAGAGCAAGCAAACATGATGAAGAAATAGTCGATAAATCTCTAAGGCGTGTTGGAATGGATGAATACCGAACCCGTCAAATTGGTGAATTATCAGGAGGTCAACGCAAGCGTGTGTTTTTAGCTCGCGCATTGGCACAGGATGCTCAGGTCATTTTACTCGATGAACCCTTTGCTGGTGTGGATGTTCGGACCGAAACCCAGATGATTGAAATACTTTCTGACCTTCGCACAGAGGGTCGCGTGATACTTATTTCAACCCATAATCTCGGGACGGTGCCTGAATTTTGTGATCAGTCGGTTCTTATAAATCAAACTGTCATTGGATACGGTCCAACACAGCAAGTCTTCACTCGCGAGAACCTGGAACGTACGTTTGAGGGGGTACTCCGGCATCTCACGATACCTGCTCAAACTCTTCATACCGATGGCGATGAACGTAACGTAACGATCCTTACTGACGACGAAAGGCCGTTTGTGCAGTATGGGGGCGAAGTTCAAACTACAGACCACGACGAATGATAGATACCCTCCTCCAACCCTTCACATACTCCTATATGATAAATGCAATGTGGGTGTCATCGCTTGTTGGTGGCGTGTGCGCTTTTCTCTCGGCTTATTTAATGTTGAAGGGTTGGGCATTAATCGGCGATGCCCTAGCGCATTCTGTCGTGCCGGGGGTAGCGGGCGCTTATCTTCTCGGCCTACCGTTTGCACTTGGGGCATTTGCAGCTGGAGGCCTAGCAGCATTATCAATGCTTTTTTTATCAGGACGTTCGGGCCTAAAAACAGATGTAATAATTGGACTTATTTTTACATCTTTTTTTGGTCTCGGGCTTTTTATGGTTTCAATTTATCCTGTCGGCATACAAGCTCAAACCATTATCATGGGAAATATTCTGGCAATTACCCCAAGTGATACACTGCAGCTTGCGATAATTGGATTTGTGACGCTCGCTTTATTATTGGTTAAATGGAAAGACCTGATGCTTACTTTTTTTGATGAAAACCAGGCAGAAATCTTGGGGCTCAAGCCTCGTTTGTTAAAATTAGTTTTTTTTGTTTTGCTATCAGGCTGCATCGTTGCAGCAATGCAAACTGTAGGAGCATTTCTTGTTGTTGCAATGGTCATAACACCCGGAGCCACAGCGCACTTAATATGCGATAGTTTTCCTCGTCTCATCACAGTCTCAGTAATAATCGGCACAGTAACCTGCTTTGTAGGCACATATGCCAGCTACTTTTTAGATGGCGCCACTGGCGGCATTATCGTTGTTCTTCAGACATTAGTTTTTTTAGCGGTCTTCATTTTTGCTCGCAAATACGGCCTCATAGCTAGCCGTCGGGCACGCGCATTATCCGATGCTCGAAGTCGAGCAACGTAATTCATTGCAAGGACGAGGAAGGATAAATCATTTATGGACCTAGACATAGTCCTGTTACCCTTCAAATTTCCATTTATGCAGAAGGCATTCACGATTTCATTAATCGTTGCGATACCAACTGCCCTACTTTCCTGTTTTTTAGTGGTAAAAGGTTGGGCGCTTATGGGAGATGCTGTCAGCCACTCTGTCTTGCCGGGCGTTGTCATTGCATATATCTTTGGGCTCCCCCCCATCATCGGCGCTTTCGCAACAGGAATGATGTGCGCCACCGCGACCGGTTATTTGTCCGATCGTTGTCGTGTCAAAAAAGATTCAATCATGGGTATTATATTTTCTGGCATGTTTGGCCTTGGCATTATTTTATACGTTTCAGTAAATACCAATGTTCACCTCGATAATATTCTTTTTGGGAATATTTTGGGAATTGAAACCGATGAAATTATTTTCACCAGTCTCGTTTCAATTGCAGTTGCTATTGGCTTGCTCCTTAAATGGCATGATCTCGTATTACACAGTTTCGATCCGACACAGGTCCAAACAGCCGGATTGTCCAACAATATTCTTCATCACATCCTGTTGGCCGCCATGACAATGACGGTTGTGGTGACACTGGCCACGACGGGCTTGATATTAGCCATAGGATTGATGATTGCGCCGGGAGCAATCGCATTTTTAATCTCCAAAAAATTCAGCACAATGCTCTTAGCTTCCGTTGGTATCTGCATTTTTTCGATGCTGTCTGGCACTTATGCAAGTTTCTATCTTGATAGCGCACCGGCGCCAACGGTGATACTGGTCTTCACGACTATTTTTGTATCAGTATTCATCTGCACGCAGATAAAAACACATTGGTGGAGAGGATCTAATTTCCAGAATTAACGGAATAATGGATCCTGGTCATAGAATTGTACGAATTATATTTCAATGATCATGCCGTCATAACCCGGTTCAACATGCTCAGGAGTGTCACGCATCACAGTGTCGTAGTCCATTTGCCTACCCATGTGATGAAGAAACGCTTTCTCGGGATTAACCCTTTCGATCCACTCTAACGTTTGCTCAAGCCATGAATGCGTATGATGTTGTTCATATCGAAAACAGTCAACAATCCAAACTTTCACCCCTTCGAGTGCCGTAAACGCAGCTTCGTTAAGTTTTACTGCATCAGTCGAATAAGCGAAGTCACCCACACGTATCCCAAGTGTTGAAGAGAAGCCATGGTCTTGTTCAAATACGGTGAGATCAAGATCTCCGACCTGGCAGCTGTTCACTATATCGTTTCTTAAAAGCATTGGCTTGTAATAGAATCTTTGAGCCCCCTCTTTCAACGGCTCAAAAGCATATGCAAACTTATGCTCTATAAGATCTAGGTGGTCGGAGCGACCATAAACGGGAATATCTTTGCCCATTGCCATATTAATCCACCGAAGGTCATCAATGCCGTGGCAATGATCGGCATGAGCATGGGTAAATAATACTCCATCGACACGCTCGAGCCCTATACTCAATAATTGTTCTCGGCAATCAGGTGGACAATCTATCAGGAGATCAGATTTTTTAGTCTGCAATAAGATTGAAGAACGAAGCCGCCTATTTTTTGGATTTGCAGGGTCACAAACACCCCATCCACCATTAATTTGGGGCACACCGGCAGAACTTCCACAACCGAGTACGGTAACCCTCATGGTGACCTCGGGGCTTGTGCCCGACTAAAAAGAGAAAAGAAATTATTCGTTGTCTTGCTTGCCAGAATTTTGGGGTCTACTTTCTTTATGTTGGCCAAAGTATTTGCCGTGTGCGCCATGTAGCACGGTTCATTCCTCTTGCCGCGGTGAGGCTCGGGGGCCAGGAACGGTGCATCCGTCTCAACGAGTAATCTTTCCAGAGGAACATCTGCAACAATACTCCGTAATTCTTCAGATTTCTTGAAGGTGATTATACCTGAAATAGATATGTACAAGCCAAGTTCGAGGGCGGTTTGTGCCAAACTAGGCCCACTAGAAAAGCAATGCATCACGCCACGGAAGTAACCCTTTTGCATTTCATCCTTAAGGATATGGGCACAATCCTCATCGGCATCGCGAGAATGAATAACAATGGGTAGTCCAGTAGAACGTGCTGCCGCAATATGCGTGCGAAAGCTCTTTTCTTGGTCCTCTCTGGATGCATTTTCGTAGTAATAGTCCAAGCCGCTTTCCCCAATGCCGACGACTTCGTCAAATTCCGCTAAATCAATAAGCTCAGATGGATTTCTCTGACATTCAAGACTTGCCTCATGGGGATGAACGCCGACAGTGCACCAAACGTTATCGTAACGCGCCGCGAGCCTCTGCACTGATTTTGCTTCACTAATTTTTGTACAGATTGTTACGATTGTTTCAATATCAGACTTACGTGCCCTAGCAAGAACATCGTCTATATCGCCATCTCTTTCGTGGTAATCTAAATGACAATGACTATCGACGAGCATCGCTACGTCTGCCCGTTTTCAATAAATCTTGGAAATACAGGTTCTGGCGTTGGCAATGGGGTGCCTACAATAAGAGCTTCTTCAAAATCTTTAAATTCGCGTTTGGTTTGATCGACGGCAAGAAGATCAAGTATTTTACAACCGGAATCGGGCATAAATGGCTGAATGACGAGTCCTATATAGCGTATTATTTCAACCAAAACATAGAGGACTGTGCACATACGGTTTGGATCCTCTTTCCGTAAGGCCCATGGTGCCATTCCATCAACATATCTGTTTGCTTCGCCTATAAGACTCCAAATCTCTTCCAACGCACGATTGAATTTTTGATGGTTGAGCTGATCGCGAATGACAGATAATAATCCAGATCCCTTTTTGATTAGCTCCACATCGTGGGGAAGAAAATCTTGGTGTGGTGGAACTTCACCGCTGCAGTTCTTAGCAATCATAGAAAGCACCCTCTGGCAAAGATTGCCAAGATCGTTGGCCAACTCGCCATTAAGACGACTCACCATAGATTGGTGTGAAAAATCCCCATCATTCCCAAAAGGAACTTCACGGAGTAGGAAGTATCGGACCGCATCAAGACCGTAAGTTCGAACTAGAATTAAGGGGTCGATAACATTTCCAGTTGATTTCGAGATCTTTTGGCCCTCGTTGGTCCACCAGCCGTGAGCAAAAATACGTTTAGGTGGCTGGAGGCCTGCAGCTAATAAAAAAGCAGGCCAGTACACAGCATGGAAACGAAGAATATCCTTTCCCACCATATGTAAATCGGCTGGCCAAAAGCTTTTAAAGTTAGCACTCTTTTGATCTGGAAAACCCACTGCCGTGAGATAATTCGTCAGGGCATCTAGCCACACATACATTATATGATCATTATTGTGGGGTACTGGAATACCCCACTGAAATGTAGTGCGCGATATTGAAAGATCATTTAGACCGCCTTTTACGAAACTTACAACCTCATTTCTGCGGCTTTGCGGCATGATAAAATCAGGGTGTTCATCATAATGTTTCAGCAGAGTTTGTTCCCAAGCTGATAGTCGAAAAAAATAACTGGGCTCCTCAACCCATTCCACCTCTGCTCCGGTCGGAGCAAGTTTCTTTCCATCTGGCCCGTCTTTCAGATCGCTTTCCGTATAAAACGCCTCATCGCGAACAGCATACCATCCGGAATAGCAATCGAGATAAATATTGCCAGTTTCAACAAGTTTATCCCAAAGCGCCTGTGCGGAAACTCTATGCCTTTTTTCTGTGGTCCGAATAAAATCATCAAAACTAAAGTTCATCACTTCAGCTAATGTACGAAAATTAGCCGACACCTCATCGGTGAATCTTTGAGGATCAACATCAGCAATCGCGGCGGCCTTTTCTACTTTCTGACCATGCTCATCGGTTCCAGTTAGAAATTTTACTTGAACCCCGTCAAGCCTTTTAAACCGTGCCAGTACATCACATGATAATGTTGTATATGCGTGCCCGATGTGAGGGGCGTCATTCACATAATAAATTGGCGTAGTCACGTAATATGTATTTTTATTTGCCATAGCTATTTCGTGTACACCTTATTTGCTATTTCCGCTTTATTTATTTACCGAGGAAACAGCAGCTAACATCGAAAAACATTCGATAAGCACTTGCTTTCGATCAAGATTTATTCGTTCGACTTCAGAGAGTAAAACTCGCGTTTTTTCTCTTACATCTAACCAACGATCAATGGAAGCGCCGCCTTCAAACAAGCGTAATTTTAATTCGTTTTCACCCTCGATAACTTCTGTGCCACTTTTACCACCCGCAGAAATTAAAATTAGACTTCCGATCCAATCAGGGATTAAATTTACAAGCATTGGAAAAGTCTCTGTGCCACTATCTTTTTTGCGCGAGGCTAGGTCACTTAGGTCATGGATTGATTGAATATCTAATTTTGGCAAACTAGAAACCACTCGATAAAATGCCTTATAAAGATCATAACCGTTCCCTGTTATGAGTTGCATTGCTTTACCTATGCTGCCGCCCGAGAGCCTAGCGACACCGTCTATAGAGTTTTCTTTCATTTCTGTCTGGCTTAAATATGATTTTACCTGTTCTACTGATAATGGCTGCAATTCTAAACGTCGACAACGTGATCTAATTGTTGGAAGGAGCCGTCCCGGCGCGTGACTTACAAGTAAAAAAAGCGTTTTTAGGGGTGGTTCCTCTAGGCTTTTTAATAATGCATTTGCTGCATTTATATTCATTGCATCAGCAGGGTCTATAATAATTACTCTCCAAGTGGCGGTCGTAAGATTAGTAAGCCCTGTACTTTTACGAATCTGATCAATCACAATTTTCTGTGATGCCCTGCCAGTCTTGGGGTTGATCCAACCCGGCTCTAATACTCTTAAATCGGGATGGGCACCTGCCTCTATTTGTTTGCAATGTGTTAAATCCTTGCAAACAGATAGCTGTGTCAGCACTTCCTCCCCTTTGTTGCCAAATAAGGATGCATCGTGAGAAAACTCTGTGTTATCGACTTTCAATACGAAACGTGCGATTCTATAAGCCAAAGTTGCTTTACCAATTCCTTCGAGACCGGAAATAAGCCAAGCATGCGGCACGCGATCTAATTGCCACGCATCGATAAATTGTTTCTCGGCAGACTCATGGCCAATTAGTTCATAGGTTCTACTCGGCACAAGCTCTTCGTTCATCGTTTAAAAGCTTAGACTAAAATGCTGACCGACTGAGGTGACCACTTGACGCGCTATATCTTCAACTGAATTATTACCATCCAACACCACAAAACGATCTGGGTCACCTGCTGCGATATCCAGAAACCCTTTTCGAACCCGCTGGTGAAAATCAATGTCCATCTCTTCGTATCTAGTGCCTGTTTGGTCACCGCGTAATTTTGTGCGATCTAAACCCGTCTTTACATCGAGATCGATTAAAAGCGTCAGATCAGGCATAAAACCCGGGAGCACTATTTCATGTATTTGGTCAATTATACTTAGGTTTTGACCTAGCCCATAGCCCTGATATGCCCTTGTGGAGTCCAGGAAACGATCACATACGACCCAAGAACCAGCCTCTAGAGCCGGCCGCACCGTATTTAAAATATGCTCGTAACGTGCTGCTATATGCAATAAAGTTTCAGTGAATGGCGCCCAACGGTCTCCCTCTCCTTCTACAAGTAGTCTCCGTATTAATTCCGCGCCAGGCGCACCGCCAGGTTCGCGAGTAGATATAGCGGCAATCCCAAACTGTTTGAGGGACTCTACTAGTAGATTGGCTTGGGTAGATTTACCAGCACCCTCACCTCCTTCAATTGTTATAAACTGTCCTGAAATGATACCTGCTCCATTACTGACTTTTGCCCCAGAGCAAGTGATTAATAAGGGCGCTTAGCCGCCCCATGCGGCCGAGCTCCGCAACACTAGCACCGGCTATTAGTGGCAGTTGAACCATATCTTCACCAGGGGCATTCACAACAAGAACACCAAGTCTGTCTCCCCGACGAATAGGAGAAACAATAGGCTCAGTATATTTTGCTATTACCCTAAGTTGCTTGCGAGACCGTTTTTTTAATGTCACAAAAAGATCTCGTTCTAGTATTAATGGCACTGAGCTAGCAGCCCCTAACCAAACAGAAGCATCTGCTACCGTTTCTCCAGCGAGAAATAACCGATATGTATCAAACGTTCTATATGCCCAATTGAGAAGATACCTAGACTCTCGAGCACGATCTTGCTTGGACGCTAGGCCGTTAACAACAACTATTATTCTTCTATTTTTTCGAATAGCAGACGCAGCCAAGCCGTAACCAGCAACCTCAGTGTGCCCTGTCTTTAATCCGTCTGCTCCTATACCAAGCCCCAAAAGAGGATTACGATTTCTCTGGTTAATATTTGCGTACTTAAACTCTGCCTCAGCGTAATAATGATAAAAATCAGGGAATTCACGTATCGTGGTGTCAATCAATGTCGCCAAATCTCTTGCTGTGGTGAGATGTTCTTCATCGGGCCAACCTGATGCGTTCTTGAAAGTTGAATCCTTCATCCCAATTTCATGGGCTTTCTCAGTCATCTCACGTGCAAAATCTTCCTCGCTACCTGAAATACCTTCTGCAATAACAATCGATGCATCATTCCCTGACTGAACGATGATACCTCTGATGAGATCCTCAACACTTACCGTATCGTTTGGTTTAAGGAACATCCGCGAGCCCCCCTTTTTCCAAGCACGTTTGCTGACTCGAAATTTTGTGTCGAGAGATAACGTGCCTGACCTAAGGCGATCGAAGACCATGAACGCAGTCATCATTTTGGTCATCGATGCAGGATGCATGGGAGCATCGGCATTTTTTTTCAACAATGTACGCCCCGTGCTGTACTCAACAACCAGTGCTTGCTTTGCTTTGGTTGGTAGAGCCGCAACCGGTGCGTACATTACAGCTGATAAAAATGCTGCAAGCAAAAATATTGCAGTTGCTGTAACCTTTCTTGAACTTTTCATAAGTAAATATTACCCATCTATGTCATGTTTACGGCATTCCTTGGGCGAATGTAATACGCCTGAACATCTTCCTTAAAAATACTTTCAATCCACTATTATACGTGCCCCAGGGAATCCCGACCCCATGACGCGTGCCAAAATTACATCAGCAGTTTTCACATTACGATATGGCCCGAGACGCACCCTAAAAAGCTTTCCTTTTCCTTTTTTTGTTCTGCTGATAGTTGAAGACCCCAACGAACTTAATTGAATGTGTACACGATTAGCGTTAACAAATTGCGAAAAAGCACCAGCTTGAACAAATATTTGAGTATCGGCTTTGACAGCTACCCGCGATACTTTGCCATCTGATAATTTGATTGTTTCAGCCAGTCGAGAGCTTTCTTTCTCAGGTAACAAGTTCGTCTCATCTTCCCGTTTGATTGGAGATTGACGTGAAGATTGAGTGCCGTCAAACGGCGGTAATGCTTGCCGTGTAACGGACATACTTGGTGCAGACTTTGGAGTAACAGTGCCTGAGTTGGAACCTACAAGACCTTCACTAGGCAATTGAGTGCCAGGCAAGATAACGCCTTGTGAAGCAGAGGCTAGTAGTCTGCTCTCGCGTTCGAGTACTTGGACACGAACGGGTGCGGTCCCTGCGCGTTCGAAACCGAGCAACTGAGCTGCGCGCTTGGATAAGTCAATTATACGACCGTGAGCAAATGGGCCCCGGTCATTCAGTCTAATATTCAGGGCTTTGCCGTTACGTAAATTAGTAACCCGCACAATACTTGGCATAGGCAACGTTTTATGCGCCGCACTCACAAGGTTCATGTCGAAAATTTCGCCGTTAGCGGTTAGCTTGCCATGGAATTGGGGACCATACCACGAAGCTATGCCAGTTTGATCGTATTGATAATCAATTCTGGGTCGATACCAGATACCTTTTATCTGATAAGGCCCTCCAACCTTGTAGCGTCCGCCCCCAGTTGGCCGGGCATTATCGGCCCCAACTTTCATTAAATTAGCGACGAATTGTGTCTCTGAACAGTTTGCGAGCAGCAAAGACGACACCAGTATAATAACTATGTTTAAAGATCTATTTTCAATCATCTCCACCTGACCGCTTCCCCAAATTATTGCGATCGCAAGAAGCTATTGTAGACAGCGACAGGATCTCGAGCAATGATACATTATTTCCCAACAAGGCGTTCCCATAAATTTATCGTTATATGCCCATCGGCTGGTATATCTTCTCGCTTTTGAAAATCTCTTATGGCAGACCTCGTGTTTTTGCCAACAACTCCATCTGGGTTACCTACATAAAACCCCATTGAATTAAGCTTTGCTTGGATTTCTTTCACTTTTTTAATACTTACTCGTCGATAATTTTTGGGACGAGCTATGCTTATTGGTGCGGCGCCTTTCAACCTATCAGCCAAATGACCGATTGAAATTGCGTAAAGAATAGATTTATTCCATCGCATAATGCGTCTAAAGTTAGGATATACTGCAAATGCCGGCCCTTTATGTCCCGCCGGTATTACCAACCAGGTTTTGATATCAATATTAGGTAAACTAGTGTCATTGATTTTCTTCAAACCCGCTCTTCTCCATTCGGATAGCGGTTTCCAATCGTTAAGCGTTGCTTTTGAAAAATCAAAATGTTGGGGGAGCTTTACTTCTCGACCCCATCTTTGTTTGGGATCCCAGCCTAATGAAGAAAGGTAGTTAGCTGCTGAGGCCAAAGCATCAGCCACATTGTTCCAAATATCTCTTTTCCCATCGCCATCAAAATCAACTGCGTATGCTTGATAAGTCGTTGGAATAAATTGGAAATGCCCCATAGCTCCGGCCCAAGAACCCCTCATTTTCTCAAGAGTAATGTCGCCATTATCAAGAATCTTAAGTGCTGCGATTAGTTGCGCCCGAAAAAATTTCGATCGCCGACCATCATGAGCGAGTGTAGCTAGCGCAGGGATAACTGGGTATCCGCCAAACCATTTTCCAAAATTACTTTCTAACCCCCAAAATGCCATTAAATAGTGGGCTGGCACTCCAAACTTATTGGTCACACGCTGAAGCAAACTTTTATGCGTTTTTAAAAGATCCATTCCCTTCTGAATACGCTTTGAGTTTACCCTCTTCATATACCGCCAGTAGGACAGTGTGAATTCTGCCTGCCGACGGTCTTTTGCGATAACGTCAGGCAATGGCTGCGTACCACGCAGCGCAAGACTTAGAGTGTGCTCTGAAACTCCTGCGGCGGAGGCGGAAGCTCGAAAATCAACTAGCCAGTCATCAAAATTAGTAGGTTGAGCACTTGAAGCACTGTTCACACCGAAAAAAAATATGGCGAAAAAAAACCAATACCGTGGTTTTGCAAAAAACAAAGCGAGACCTCCGACTACTTTTGAATACAATATGGCATCGTAGAATTGGACCCCAAGACCCCGAATCAAATAAAGTCGAACACATCCACAGTGCGACTGCAACCACCTCTATACTGGCAAAACATAGGTTACCCGTGCTAGATCTCCGTTGTCTCAAAACCGGAGGAAGTTTTATGCCGTTCGAAGCTGCTAGCCACGCTCTATCAAAATACAAGGTTCTTGATCTAACGCGTGTGAGATCGGGACCCACCTGTGTTCGTCAATTAGCTGATTGGGGTGCCGATGTAATAAAAATCGAACTACCACCAGCGCTCGAAGGAGGAAATGCCCTGGGCGGTGCTAGGCATGGTCCCGACTTCCAGAACTTACATCGAAATAAACGTAGTTTGACACTCAACCTGAAGGAGGAGGATGGGCTTAAAGTCTTTAAACGATTGGTGACAGACGCAGATGTCGTTGTTGAAAATTACCGCCCTGATGTTAAAAAACGCCTTGGCATCGACTATGATAGCCTCAAATCTATCAATCCGAAGATCATACTCGGCTCAATATCAGGATTTGGCCAGGATGGGCCTTATGCAAAACGGCCAGGCTTCGATCAGATTGCGCAAGGTATGGGCGGGTTGATGTCAATTACAGGCCTGCCGGGAAATGGCCCTGTTCGCGTTGGAATACCAATTGCAGACCTATGCGCCGGCATGCTGTGTGCTCAAGGTATTATGATCGCTCTTCTTGAACGTGAGAGCTCTGGGGAAGGACAATGGGTGCAAACATCACTCCTTCAAGCAATGATATTTATGCTCGACTTTCAAGGAGCCCGTTGGACATTATCAGGTGAGGTTCCTCAACAGGCTGGCAATAACCACCCAACATCAATACCTACAGGTGTATTTGAAACAACCGACGGCTTTATCAATTTGGCAGTAGCGGGTAATTTAATTTGGCAACGTTTTGCGATAGCTGTTGGGCACGAGGAATGGATCGAACATCCAGACTACAAAGAAGCGGAAGCACGATCAAAGAATAGAGATGCATTGAACGCTGAGATAGCAGAAATCTTAAAACATAAATCAAGTGACGAGTGGGTAGAAAAACTCAACGAACAAGGGGTGCCATGCGGGCAAATTTACACCATCGACAAGACATTTGAAGATGTACAAGTGAAGCACCTCGAGATGCAAAAAACGGTAAATTCTGAAGCACTTGGCGATATCAGTTTAGTAAATCAGGCTATCCGATTGTCACGAACACCCCATGATTTCGTGAAAGCCCCACCGGAAGCTGGTGAGCATTCGGATGAAATACTTACCGAAGCTGGTTATACTGCCGAGGATATCTCCGATTTACGTACCCGTAATGTAATTTAACACAGTGTTTTCTGAGGGTTTTCGCCGGATCGTACAATTTTTGTTTTTAAGATCAAAACCGGGGCGAAATATGGTTTTTCAAATAAATTCAACATTTTCGGATCGATAACAAAAATACATATAGTTTGGTTACCAGAGGTATCTTAAAGGAGCTCTCAAAAAGTGGTCCTGCTGAACATATGAGTATGGCCGGGATTAAAAGGCAAAAAATTTCGCTTGAAATTTGGGTTAATCTATTAGCCACATAAAGAACGCCGATATTTGGTGGTCCTAATAACAAGTTTTGCAGGAACACTGATAATGCTATTCACTCAGAAAGCCACGCAATATTGTGGCACCATCGTAGGAAATGAAATACAACGTGATCAGTGTTTCGCGTATGGTATCTTTTGCATAACCTCGAAATGTTATTTATCCGGCGGGTATGTGCCAAGGCATACCCAAGCCCCCATTCATAGACATAGCACCTACCCTTTATAAATTAAGCAGTAGTATAGTTCTGGAAGCACACTAAAGGTTACCCCCGTGCAGCTTGTCAAAACAACTGCACTAAAAACGGTTATTGGTATGATAACTATTGCGATTTTTAGAAATGCACGCCCAATTAGGTGTAGATAAGTTATTACGGTATGTTTTCTTGTGTTTTCGTTAACTGGCTAAGTGAGACTATTCCATGCAAACTGTATTTCCCACAGGGACAACTATTTACCAACCGGATAAATGTTTCAATGGCCTCACGATTTACCCTTCTGCAAAAAAAGACGTTGGTGCTGTCCTGATAGATATGAATGGTAATGAACTTAGAAATTGGCCTCAATTTAATAATTACATGGTGAACCTGCTACCAAATGGCAGCGTGCTAGGGGGACAAACAGGTCGGGTAAATGAGAAATACGATCACATGCTTGGGGCAGACGATCTTATTCAAGAAAATTGGGACGGCGAAAAAGAATGGAGGTTTTTTAAGGCCGATCAAATGCTGAGAAATAACCAAAAATATTGGGTAGCACGACAAAACCATGATGTAGTTCGAGAAGGTTGTCCAGTCGGCTACTATGTACCAGGCCAAGCGCCGAAAACAAGAAACGCAAAAACGCTATTTTTGAGTTACCGGACTGGAGAATGGCCTGAGGTGACCCGTGATTATCTCCCCCGTGCGACACGGATGGTTGAAGTGTCTTGGGATGGTGAAATAGTTTGGGAATGGATGCCCGCTGAAAATTTTGAGCAATTTGGATGGAGCGCTGAAGCAAAAAATGCCCTTATGAGACGGTGTAGGAATCAAAATGGAGTTTTCCAAAACACTTGTTCATACGTTGGCCCAAACAAGTGGTTTGACGCAGGCGATGACCGCTTTCATCCAGAAAACATAATTACAGATGATCGTGCAACCATGATTTACATAATAGAAAAGAAGACTGGCAATATAGTTTGGAAAATCGGCCCATATTACGATCGTGACCCTGCTTTGCAAAAAATTGAATGTGTTATTGGACCGCATCACGCTCACATAATTCCAAAAGGATTACCTGGTGCGGGAAATATTTTGGTTTTTGATAATGGAGGAGCTGCCGGTTATGGTGCTCCAAATCCAGGAGCACCAGACGGAACCTGGAATACCCTTCGAGATCATTCTCGTGTCTTAGAAATTAATCCCATAACCCTGCAGATTAATTGGCAGTTCACAGCATTAGACCAAGGTTTTGCAGAGGGAGAAGAATCCCGTTTTTACAGTCGCTATCAAAGCGGAGCACAACGTCTTCCAAACGGGAATACATTAATTACAGAGTCGCGACACGGCAGAATTATTGAAGTAACACCAAAATGTGAGATTGTTTGGGAGTATGTTAGTCCGCACAACCTTCTTAGCTCGAAAACATTATTTGCGAGTAACGCGTTCCGAGGCTACCGCGTCCCGTACGATTGGGTCCCTCAAGTAGAGGCATCGGCTGAGCGCGCTGTAATACCTCCACCCAATGGGCAATTTAGAATTATACCAATGGAGTAACGGCGGTCCCTCGTTATGCTTAGCTGACAGTCAGATGAAAAGTAAAATAATCGACCCTTGCTAGAGTGTAGGATTCTGCCATTCTTATTGTCACAAGAGTAGATTTTTATTTATTTTTTCCTCCACATTTAGGCATATGCAGGGTTGTCATGACTAATGCGATTTTTTCGCTCATTAAAGTACCAAGAATGTCAGCATCAAATAATTGCCTTGCACCGATTAGGGAGGTTCAGCTAAATCAAGCCTTTCGTGTCCGCAAACAGTAGCTTTGGCCATGCCGCAAAAGTATCTCAATAAAATTCTCAAAGCCCCAGTTTATGATGTAGCTATTGAATCCCCTCTTGATCCTGCACCGGGGCTGTCGGCGAGACTCTCGAATAACATACTAATTAAAAGAGAGGACTTACAGCCGATTTTTTCTTTCAAGTTGAGGGGAGCCTACAATAAGATGATTAGCCTGCCTTCAAGCTTGCGTAAAAAAGGAGTGATAGCGGTTTCCGCAGGTAATCATGCACAGGGGGTGGCGCTAGCAGCATCAAATTTAAAAATATCGGCAACCATTGTCATGCCACAAACTACCCCCGAGATTAAAGTTACAGCTGTCCGCAAACGGGGCGCAAAAGTCATTCTATATGGTGATGATTTCTCTGCAGCATATGGAAAGGCAATGGAGCTTATTAAAAGAAACGGGCTTACTTTTCTCCACCCCTTTGATGATCCCGAGGTTATCGCTGGCCAAGGAACAGTGGGCATGGAGATACTCCGTCAACACATGGGAAATGTAAACGCAATATTTGTCCCCGTCGGCGGTGGTGGTCTCGCCGCTGGAGTGGCTGCTTACGTTAAAATGGTGCGACCTGAGATAAAAGTCATTGGTGTGGAGGCCTCGGACGCAGCATCGATGTATCACTCGTTAAAAAGAGGTCGCCGCGTAGTATTAGATGAAGTTGGCACATTTGCCGATGGTGTTGCAGTAGCGCAAGTTGGTAAAGAAACATTTCGACTAGCTAGGAAATGCATTGATGATATCGTAATTGCAGACGTTGATCAAATGTGCGCCGCAATCAAAGATTTATTTGATGACACTCGTGTTATAGCTGAACCATCCGGCGCCTTAGCTGTAGCAGGAATGAAAATTTATGCAGCGCGCGAACGTCTGAAAGGTCAGACCTTGATTGCAATCAACACCGGAGCCAACAGCAATTTTGATCGGCTACGATATATATCTGAGCGTGCCGAGATAGGTGAGGACCGCGAAGCCTTATTGGCTGTTACTATTCCCGAGAAGCGGGGCAGTTTCAGAAAATTTTGCCGTATGCTCGGCAAGCGGAGTGTTACGGAATTCAATTATCGTTATACGGATAACACCAGTGCTCAAATATTTCTGGGGGTAAAATTGAGCGACGGAAATAGGGAGCGTATGAAAATAATTAAACTATTGAAAAAGAAAGGTTACCCGGTAGTCGACTTAACAAATAATGAGATGGCAAAAACGCATATACGCCATCTCGTAGGAGGACGACCAAACGGAATGTTGGATGAAGAGATATATCGATTTGAATTCCCGGAGCGGCCTGGGGCACTAATGAATTTTCTTACGAAAATGGGTAATACTCGAAATATAAGCCTTTTTCACTATCGTAACCATGGCGCTGCGGTTGGGCGGGTACTTTGTGGCATACAAGTACCGGAAGATGGAGCCGCACAATTTCGAAAATTTCTAGATAACTTGGGTTACCTCTATTTTCGAGAAACTGATAACTCTGCCTATCGGATCTTTCTAAGATCATAGCAGCTTAAACTTCAGAATTAGCCATAATCTATGGTCGTAGCCTAAATAATGAATATTTTTATGATATAAAGCAATATTTGAAAAAAACTTTTTACAGTTAGACATTAATTAGACGTGCCGAGAGTGAATTGTTATGCTTGATTTTACAAGTGGGTGGGCAGTGATATTTATTAATTACCAGTATTGTTGGGGGGGGGAATGAGATCGCCCGGAGCTAGGTTTGTTAGTCGATTAACAAATAACACTATGGCGTTGGTATTGGCGGGAGGCCGCGGTGAGCGCTTAGGCGTTTTAACTGACTGGAGAACCAAGCCAGCAGTACCATTTGGCGGTAAATTTAGGATTATTGATTTCACGCTTTCAAACTGCATGCACTCTGGAATCAATAAAGTTTGTGTTTTAACGCAATACAAATCGCACTCTTTAATTCGGCATCTCATAGAAGCATGGACTAAAATTAACAACGAACGAGGTGATTTTTTAGATATTGTTCCAGCACAACAATGGACAGACGACGAAACATGGTTTCAAGGAACAGCAGATGCTGTTTTTCAATCCCTCGACATAATTGAAAGTCATGGGCCAGACTATGTTATTATTTTGGCGGGCGATCATATCTACAAAATGGACTACGGAGAAATGCTTGCCGAGCACGTAAATACAGGCGCTGATTTCACTGTAGCATGTATGACGGTAGACGTAGAACAGGCAGCAAAACAATTCGGTGTAATGGGAGTTAACGAGAATGGCCGAATTTTAGATTTTGAAGAAAAGCCAGCAAACCCGAAAACTATCCCCGGTCAAAAAAATAAGGCGCTGGTTAGCATGGGGGTGTATGTGGTGTCTCAAGATTACCTGGCCGCTCGATTGCGTGAGGATGCAAAACTACAGGGTTCTAGCCATGATTTTGGTCGCGATGTAATTCCAGAAGGTTTACGGCGTGGTGATCATTTCCATGCTCATCGATTCCAAAATCCTACAAACGATGATCCACCCTACTGGCGAGACGTTGGCACTGTTGATGGTTATTATGAAGCCAACATGGAATTAGTCACACCGAATCCCCCATTAGACCTCTATGATCCCATTTGGTCCACGGTCACACATCAACGGCAACTAGCCCCTACCCTATTCAATTGTCCGGACGGTGCCAGATTAATAGAGTCGACAATGGTGAGCAGCGGTTGTGTGATTGTAAACTCGGAGGTTCGACAATCAATATTATTTTCGGATGTAAGGGTGGATGACGGCTGTAATTTGGATGGAGTGCTGGCTCTGCCTGGTTGCCGAATAGGCGCAGGATCGAGACTGAGAAATGTTATTCTTGATAATCGCTGTGAAGTCCCTCCTGGCACGATCGTCGGGTTTGATGCGAAAAAAGATTCAAAATCTTACAACATCACCGACAATGGCATTGCCCTTATAAACCGGAGAATGCTGGGTCAAGGTCTTAGTTACAAACCAGAGGCATCGAGCTGATATTAGAAAAGTTAAACCAAGAAATTAGCTATCTAACAGGGATACTGGTGTACTCACAAAAGACAGTGCATTTTCAATAAAACCGTAGTCAACTGTTCCATTTTCAACCAAAGCACATTCGTCACTGCTTGCCATTACCAGTTCGCCTAATACCTCTAACCCCCCAACAATTCCTTTGTCGCCATTCCAAAATTGTTTGTCTCGATGACGTGGAACGAAATAAAGATTTAGCTCGTCACATTCATTTGAGAACGTTGCAACAAAATTGGCAGTTAAACGCTCTTGTTCGAAGTCGTTAACGCTAGCCCATCGCGTAATCCAATCTCTAGCCTTTAAAACTACCGCAGTTAACTGGCCGCGCCATCGCACAACTGAAATCGGATAGTCTAATATAAAATCTGGGGCATCATCACTTTTTGTTTCTTGAAATAATCGTTCTTCAAGAGGAAATTTTGGCGCCTCAGGAGCTCTGCGAAAGAACTGAAAATGCAAGTGCCCAGGTATAGAAGCCCCTGCCCCGATCCCGTTATAAAAACCAACGTGATTAGGGAGTTGCATGGCTGTTTCGCAAAGATCTGTTAAAACCCGCTCCAACTTTAAGTCTTCCGACTTATTACTGAACAACTGTAATCCTTGCGGAATATGGGTCTGCGAAGCTACCACAACATGATTAGGAAGAAGTGGAAAGGGATTCATCCAAGCGTAATAGATACCTCCACTAGCTTCTATTTCAAAGCCAATTTGACGCTGGCCTTGTTGCCACCGAATGTTCTCACGACATAGAAAACACCCATTATTAAGACTTTCCTCGCCCGGGGGCGGATGTGCAACTCCGGCGCCTCCGTGCCGCTGTGCGCGTTTTGGATTGAGCTGGACCCGGAAATTAAGGTCCGTGTTTGTGGGGTGCCCAAATACCAAACGCCGAACATTCTGCAGGTCATCTTGTATAAATCCGCTTTTTCTCTGATGAATTTCTAATTCATCCAGTGCGGCACTCAGACCTCCGCTTGTCATAGCTATGGTCTGTAATTTAGCGTTTAAATTAGACCAAGAAATTTCATAATCCATGAATACTTGAATAAATTAATTTTAAAACAGGTCAATCCCTTATTTTCGTAATATATTATTTTTAAACATCACCTGCTGGAAATGAAGTGTAATAATATCTTTATCAACGTTGGCAACGCTTCTAAAAGGATACAAAATGCAAGGAGATAATATCGTTGTTGAAGCACATCATCTGAGTGCTGCAGAAGTAATAACATCCTCTCTACTCAAAACTATCGAAACAGCAGTAAACAGATTCACTATTACTGTAGCGGGGGAGTCCGGTAGTGGGAAATCTGAAACAGCGACCGCTATTGCACGTGCTCTAGAAAACTACGGTATTTCAAGTATCATTTTCCAACAGGATGACTACTTCATTTACCCTCCAAAATCTAACGATGCAGCAAGGCGAAAGGATAAAAAATGGGTAGGCCCGCAAGAGGTTAAAATAGAACTGCTCGCCTCGCATTTAGAGGCTTTCCAAGGAGGGAAATCGAACATCAGAAAACCTTTAATTGACTACTCTTCCGACACCATTACCGAAGAAATTTATGATTTTAATAATGCACAAGTTGCAATTGCAGAAGGAACATACACATCTCTTTTAAAAAATGTTGATATTCGTATTTTTATCGCAAGAGATTTCAACCAAACGCTAGAACACCGGCAAAAACGCAATCGTGATATCTCAGAACTCGATTCATTCACGGAGAACATCTTAAGGACTGAACACGCAATTATATCCGAACATCGGGCTCTTGCCGATATAGTTATAAACTCAGACTATACCGTCGATCTCAATCCAAAATAGGCAGATAGATGTAAATGCACATTATTTTTTTAAACCCACAAGGTAATTTTGACCAAAAAGACAGTTACTTGACCGAACACCCAGACTTTGGCGGTCAATTGGTTTATGTAAAAGAATTAGCACTAGCGATGGCTGAACTAGGTCATAATGTGGACATAGTTACACGTCGCATCCGAGACAATGAATGGCCAGAATTTGCTGCAGATCAGGAAAGGTATCAATCGTCTCCCGAAACACTGAGGATTTTACGTTTTCCATGCGGCGGGGATAAATTTCTAGAAAAAGAGCAACTATGGCCGCATATTCCGGAACTAATTACAAACATGCTCAATTTTTATGGGAAAATGAGGCCTGACTTTGTAACAGCGCATTATGCCGACGGCGGCTATGGGGCGGCATTAACACAAATAAAAACGGGCATTCCATTTACATTTACCGGGCATTCCTTAGGTGCACAAAAACTTGATAAATTGGGAACGAATAAGATCAATTGGCCGAGGATGGAGGCTCGGTTTAATTTCTCTAAGCGCATAGCGGCCGAACGAATTAGCATGCAAAATGCCGCACGTATTATTGTCTCTACTGGACAGGAAAAAGAAGAGCAATACTCACATCATCTTTATAGCAATGCGATAAATAGCTCTGACAGGTCAAGATTTGCGATAACTCCCCCCGGTGTAAATGAAAGCATATTCAGTACAAGAGAAACAGAACTTGATAATCAAATAAAGCCAAAGTTGGAAGCAGAGTTCGGAGAAGACGCTAGGCCGGGTATAGTGATTTCAAGTCGTCTTGATGAAAAAAAGAATATAATAGGGATATTAAAGGCAGTTGCAGAAACTAGGCAGTTGTCAGAGAAAGCACTGTTAATTTTATGTGTTAGAGGGATAGAATGCCCCGAACGAGACATTTGTAAACTTAGTAAATCTGAGCAAAGCGTATTAAAAGAAATATTAGAGTTTCTTGCCACTGCAAATATTCGTCAGCAAACACATTTTCTTAATATCGGATCGCAACTCGAGTTGGCAGCGACTTATCGTTTCTTTGCTCAACGCGGCTCTGTATTTGCCCTTACTTCCTTGTACGAACCATTTGGCTTAGCACCCATCGAGGCTGCCGCGACAGGGTTGGCCCCGGTCGTGACAAAAAATGGAGGACCGTCGGAAATTTTTGCGGATGGGTCGGGTATACTGGTGGACCCACTTGTTCCTAGCAGTATCGGGCAAGGTTTAATGGATGGGCTGGAGCGCCATTACGAATTATCGCAAGCGGCCATGCGTCGGGTAAAGGAAGTTTATACATGGCAAAATACAGCTGCCGGCTACCTTTCAGTGATAGAAAGCGTCGGAACTGCAAAGAACTTAAATACAGAAGAAGAACCGCTAAGATTGGACGAAAATAAACGCATCATAAAATATCTGGAAGGACAAGCTTAAAAAAGGGCGCAAAGCTAACCTTGATCCAAATAAGTCATTAAATCGACTTTCGAGGGCCTATGATGATAGTTTATGAATGATGCATAAACCATGATTCGGTCAATTAGTATTGCAAATGCAACTCATTATCATTATTTTGTGTAGTCTGTTTGCTCGGCATGTGATTAGAATCAGCGGAAAAATATCAGTATCCTTCATTAAAAACGAAACCAATTGCAATTAATTGCTACAGTATTTGAATACGAATTTTTATTATAAATATGGAGACATCTTTCAGCGTTCACTATGGCATAACTGATGTAAAACAGAATGCTCGGCTGTAGGTACAGTTTTATGAGAGCACTTTCAGCACATTATTAGCTTTTCAAACATTAAGTCGATCCAAGGAGTTTCTAATGGATGCCCAAACACTCAAATTACCGGACTCCTTAAGTCTAACCACTATCGAAAACATCCAACATTGGACGGATTCACTTTTCTCATTCCGTGCAGCTAGACCCGCTAGTTTTCGGTTTCGATCAGGTGAATTTATAATGTTGGGGCTTCCGGTGGAGGGCAAACCGCTGCTTCGAGCCTATTCAGTCGCAAGTCCATTTTGGGATGAAGGGCTCGATTTTTATTCAATTAAAGTTCAGGATGGGCCCCTAACATCTCGGCTACAACATATCAAACCTGGTGATGAACTTATCCTGGGTAAGAAACCAACTGGCACTCTCGTTCTAGATTGTCTCAAGCCCGGCAAAAGGCTATTTTTGTTTTCGACAGGGACAGGGATAGCTCCATTCGCGAGCATTATACGAGACCCAGAGACCTATGAGGCTTATGATCAGGTGATTTTAACCCACACGTGTCGCCAAGTTGCAGATTTACAATATGGAGTAGAGCTTATTAATGGGTTGAAGACCGATCCATTATTATCTGAAACAGTCCTCGATCGCGTTACTTATTATGGCACAACAACCCAAGAAGAAAATGAGTATACCGGCAGAATTACGAACCTTATAAACACGGGTAAGTTCTTTAAAGATCTCGATATTGATATTCTCAACCCAGAAACAGACCGAGTAATGATTTGCGGCTCCATGGAGATGATAAAGGATACTGCTGCAATCGTTGAGGAAGCCGGGCTACAAGAAGGATCAAATAGTAAACCTGGTGATTATGTCATTGAAAAAGCTTTTGCCGAATGAACCCTAGTAAGCTTGGTACCACCTAATGATTGCACAAAGTTTTGTACAGCACTCATTGTAAAAAAGTTCAATTATGCCTTTTTTGTTTTGATTGGTGTTTTTCTGTTTGGGTTACACGTCTTGCAAATAATGCAATCAAGCCCGAAACAACTTCTCGCAGGACAGTGCTCGCGGCCGTAGTAAATTATTTGTAAATGCAAATTGTTCCAAGAATGCATTGGAAATAACCGTTTTAAATCTTTTTCTGTTTGAGTAACATTTTTGCCACTTGTCAACCGCCAACGCTGTGCAAGCCTGTGAATATGGGTATCCACTGGAAAGGCAGGATGGCCGAACCCTTGAGACATGACTACACTGGCGGTTTTGTGACCAACACCAGGCAGTTTCTCAAGGTGTTCAAAGCTCTCTGGAACCTCACCGTTGAAATTTGTGACAAGAATTTTTGAGAGGTTAGATATCGCTCTAGATTTTTGTGGTGCTAATCCGCAAGGACGTATCACCTGATAAATCTCTTCAACGGCTAACTCCGACATCTCTGAAGAGTTTTTTGCCAGAGCAAAAAGACTGGGAGTTACTTTATTCACGCGTTCATCGGTACATTGGGCGCTTAAAAGAACTGCAATAAGTAATTCAAACTGGTTCTGATGACTGAGTGGAATTGGAATTTTTGGATAAATCTCGTTAAGCTTTTTAGATATAAAGCGTACTCTTTCCGACTTGATCATTTTTAGGCTCAGCTACTTTCATAAAGAAAGGAGAGTTGCTTTATCTCTTTGTCATTCTTCTGGTCACGAAGAAAGGTGGGGTAATCTCCCGTGAAACAATGATCGGTGAATGCTGGTGCTGAAGCTTCTCGGCCATTCGGGTGCCCCATTGCCTTGTAAAGACCATCAACGCTCAAGAAAGCTAAACTATCAGCGCCGATATAGGTTTGCATCTCCTCCAAAGAATAGTTAGCGGCTATAAGATCTTCTTTTTTCGGGGTATCTATGCCATAAAAGTCTGGGAACCTTATGGGAGGCGCTGCAATACGCATGTGAACCTCTGACGCCCCAACCTCACGAACCATTTGTACAATTTTTGTCGATGTAGTGCCTCTGACTATCGAGTCATCGATTAATACTACACGCTTATTTTTAAATAAGGACCGATTCGCATTGTGTTTTAATTTGACTGACAACGACCTGATTGACTGCTGAGGTTCAATAAATGTCCGTCCTACATAATGGTTCCGTATGATCCCAAGTTCGAAAGGTATCTTCGATGTTTCAGAGTATCCCAAAGCTGCGGGTACTCCACTATCGGGTATAGGGATAATCATATCTGCTTCTATACTGGATTCTAACGCAAGCTGTCGGCCCATCGCTTTCCGACAGTCATATATATTTTCCCCGCCAACAATACTGTCAGGTCTCGAAAAGTATATGTATTCAAAAATGCATGGTCTTAAGCTTTGTTCTGGAAAGGGATTGAAACTCTTAATACCACTGTCAGTGATTACTACTATTTCGCCATTACCGATTTCTCGGATAAAATTTGCGCCCACCATATCAAGAGCACAGGTTTCTGAGCTAAGAATATAAGCTCCATTGAGTTCACCCAGCACTAAAGGTCTGATACCTATAGGATCTCGCGCTCCTATGAGTTTTTTATTTGTTAAGATAGAAAATGCATAGGCACCCTCTATTTGAAACAAGGCATCGATAATTCGATTTAGGACTCCATCCCGTTCAG
Organism: Pseudomonadota bacterium; assembly: GCA_036339585.1. Classification (NCBI taxonomy): domain Bacteria; kingdom Pseudomonadati; phylum Pseudomonadota; species Pseudomonadota bacterium. Next base: position 34,856 of record JAYZAS010000013.1, on the reverse strand, counting down.
AATTCGCAACAAGCTGCATTATTGTTTCGGTATCGGTTGTCGATTGGAATATCGAGCCATCATTTACAAGCTGGTTTCTCAAAGTACGTGCGTTTGTCAGGTTTCCATTATGACTTATAGCAAATCCACCACTCGAAAGATCCGCGAATAATGGCTGTACGTTTCGCAGTATCGTGTCTCCTGTGGTGGAATAACGAACATGGCCAATAGCTGACTGTCCCGCCAATTGGCACAGCACTTCTGGTTTAGTGAAATTATCGCCAACAAGCCCTAAACGCCGCTCGGCAAAAAAATGAGAACCATCGAAACTTACAATGCCGGCAGCCTCTTGCCCGCGGTGCTGAAGCGCATGAAGGCCCAACGCTGTGATAGCGGCGGCATCTGAGTGACCATAGATCCCAAATACACCGCATTCATCACGCGGCCTATCTTCAATTTCTTCCGAAATGGATATTTGTTTCAAAGGTCCACCTCGTAACAGAATTTAGCAAATGAATAACCGACTCAAAAATCAATTCAGATCAAATCAATAAAATCTAACCTTCATGAATGATACACATCTGTAATATCATCAACGCCACATTCCAGCAAAAGTTAATATCAAATAATGTCTATCCATCGTGGCCGTCCCACTATATCGTAACTAAAGGTCAGCATCGTAAAACGTGAGCACTAAAACATACAAAAAAATCTGCGACACAATGTTCAAAACTTTAAATTCAGTATCCTATTTTTCAAAATATACTTACCTTGCAAGCATCTGACTTTCACAATACGGGTGGGAAAAGAGGCATACTCAGATTTACAGCCTCTTGTGAACAACAAAAAGAGAATTTATTAGACTTGTTAAAAGTACCCCGCTAATTCGGCAGTAGGGGGTTTGGTTGCAATTTTTGTTGCACATTACGGAGGGGGACTTTAATGAAAAAAATTACCAAAATAGGTGTCCTTACAAGCGGTGGCGATTGCGCGGGACTAAACGCCGCTATTAGAGCAATAACATTCAGAGCCATCAATGGTTTTGGATGGGATGTATTTGGAATTAAATATGGCACTCAGGGACTTATGGAGCGACCTGTTGATACAAATAAGCTCGATTTGAGCCTCTTTACCGGCGACTTTCTAAGAAGAGGTGGAACTATTTTAGGTTCGATAAATAGAGGTGACCCTTTTGCTTTTCCAATGCCAGATGGCACCGTGCTAGATCGATCTGACGAAATCATTTCAGGATATCACAACCTCGGCCTCGACGCAGTTATAGCAATTGGCGGTGATGGTAGCTTAGCTATCTTAAGACGATTAGCTCAACAAGGAGATATGAACCTTATTGGCATCCCTAAAACCATTGATAATGATGTTGGTCGTACTGAAAACTCAATTGGCTATGCAACTGCTGTTGATGTCGCTACTGAGGCACTCGATAGACTACAACCAACTGCAGCAAGTCATGACAGGGTTATGGTTCTTGAGGTAATGGGACGGGATGCCGGTCATATTGCTCTTTCTGCGGGCATTGCGGGTGGTGCAGACGCAATACTATTGCCGGAAATCAAATGGGACCTGAGCAGCCTTATACAAAAACTCAATGACGTACGAGTTGCAACACGGAATTTTGCTTTAGTAATTGTCGCTGAAGCGGCGCGTTTGCCAACTGGGGAAGTGGTTGGGCGTGACCGTTCTAATGGAGAATATAGATTAGGTGGCGTTGCCCATGAGATAGGCCGCCTTATTGAGGAAGTCACGAATATTGAGACCCGGGTAACCGTTCTTGGTCATGTACAACGTGGAGGCGTGCCCAATGCAAGTGACCGTCTTTACGCATCTGCTTTTGGTGTCAAAGCGGTTGATTTGATAGCAGAGAAAAAATTTGACCGGCTCGTTGTTTGGTCGGATCGGGAGTGCAGCGACGTCTCTCTTGAAGATGGAATTCGAGACTATAGAACTGTGGATTTAAATGGCACCTTGGTAAAAACAGCGCGCGGGTTAGGGATCTACATTGGTGACAGATAGCTAAACCTAAATATTGCTTTATACCAACACAAGGCAAAGGAGGCGCAAAATTTGGAGTTTAACATGATGAAATAGAATGCCGGAGCTTCGGCGTTACGCTATTAATGGGTTTGGGTATAAAATTCTGTTACAGAGCTCTCAAAGAAATAAACACCGAATGAAATTCAGTTATTTTTCTCAGATACCAGCTTGCCAGTAAAAACGACACCCGTTTCAGAGTCATGCAGGCCTGCGGTTTCAAAAATCTCGGCAAATATTTCATCCTTATTTGTTTCGTCCACTAAGACTGTCAAAATAGATGCCTCACCGAACTCACCAAATTGTTTGTCCTCAAACAAATCCTCGCTTCTGCCAGTTTCGTGAAAGATGTACTCAACCTTATCGTGGTTTTTAAGCTTATCGAATACTTTTGTACCAGCATCGATTGACAGCATTGATCCAATCTCGAGTAGCATTGCTATTCTACTCCTTACCCGCCGCTGTGTTCAGAACATCCTCAGGAACATATGTTGCAACACTATTAAGATCTGCTATGTACATTATTCCTTTTCCTGGAGTGTCAAGCTTTCCTGCTAAATACATCGCGTCAAAAACGCGCGGGGCCTGCTCTTCCGAGACAATAATCCGTATCACTTCTTTTTGCTCATCGACTGTAACACCCATTAACCCCATACGGTCACGAATGCCCGTACCTCTGGCAAAACTTACGGTTGCCCCCTGCACCCCAACATTTTTTGCCGCTTCTAACACTTCCTCAGCTAGACCGTTTTGTAAAACGCATGTAATGAGCTTTACATCGGTCAGTTCTATAATGTGACGGTCAGGCATTCTAAACTTCCTCTAGTTCTGCGTTTTGTTTTGAAGAATTTCGACTTTGGTTGATCTGGATAATAATTCCCATCGAGAGCACGGCTATTATTGGGCAAATGCTGGCTAATGATAAAATTCCAAAACCCTCCACAGCGGACACTGCGCTACCAAGGCCCAGCCCCATGGCTAAGACCAAAGGAACGGTGACAGGACCTGTCGTAACGCCAGCACTATCCCAAGCAACATTTACAAACTCCTCCGAGGAAAAAATTGTGAGCACGACACCTACGCCATAAAGAGGCAAAAGGATTGTTGCGAGGTCTAAGTCCAAGACAAGCTTGGCAACCCCTAATGAAATACCAATCGAAACCCCACTTGCTACGCTGTACATCAACATCGATTTCTTGAATGCACCATTTGTGAGTTTCTGGACAGTTAGCCCAAGGGCATTTAAGGCAGGCTCTGCAAGCGTGGCACCAAAACCAAGGATTAAGGCAAAGCCAATCACTAGTGCAATCCCGATCTCTTTTGAGAAGATCGGTGATGATTCTATAATTGGTAGTTGTATAAACGCAGCTGGTAAAGATTGACCCGTCTGAGTTCCAATTGCCCCCAAACCATAAGTAAGACCTAAATTGAAAATGCACATTCCTACTACGCACAAGACCAATCCATAAATTGTAACTAATTTATTTGAAAGTTTGACTTTCAATATTAAAAACAGAACTAGAAATAAAAATATGACCAGTGGCAATATGGCCCGTACACCCAGAACAATCTCTACAGCCGGGGTCTGTTCCCACATTGAAATAACGGAACCTGCCGAAGCGCTTGCGGCATTAGCATTGGCTATGATTTCTGCCGGTGTAATCTGGAAAAACACAAACAACGTTAGCAGCAAAACAGCCGTTACTGGGAACAATGAGGCTAAGGTAACAATACCGAAACCAGACAATGTTGATCCCCCCTTCCCTGCTGAGTTGGCTATTCCTATTCCGATGGCTAGAACAAGCGGCACAGTGACAGGCCCAGTGGTTACAGCGCCGCAATCCCATGCTAAGCCCAATACGCTTCTTAGGTCAGGCACAGTCCAAAAATAAACAGTAAGCATCGCTGACGGTGCTAGCGCAAAAAATATTAATGGTTTCAAAGACCACCCGTACACAAACCGGAGGGTACCAAAAATTGCAGCCAAACCAACACCCGCCCCTACTATCAACACCAAAGGGACAGTCCAGTTATTCAGAACCTCAAAGAGATATGGGGCCTGTTTTACGTCAACTGATGATCCAAATGCCTGAAGAGCCCCAATGGCAGGTTCAGCAAAAGTAACTCCAACCCCTAGAATCCCTATTATTATGAGAACGACTGGCATTGATGCTTTTTGTGGAAGATTAGACCCTATTACATTGCCAAAGGGCATGAGACCTGAATTCAAGCCTTCCATAAAGGCTGCCAGCCCTACAATTACAGCTAACAAACCTACTAATAGGGTCGTCGCAGCCTGCACTGGGTACTGCAAGACAAAAATCTGAAATAAGGTGGCATAAAGTGCCAAAGGAACAACAGCTTTCACTTGTTCCATAAAGCGGGTTTGAAGGTAAGGCCGCAGAAGGCCCAATGCATAACGCAGAGAAACCTTTATTCGTCCGGGCCGAAGAGATTTAGCACCCTCACTATCAGGCTTTGGCGTGAGATCATTATAGCTTATCTTCGTATGACGAATTTTGTATCTGGAAAGAAAGGTCCCATATCTCATTTTTTATGCTCTCAGGTATTTGTAACCGCGTTAACCAAAATTATACGCGCATATCGACATGTTTTACCAAAATTATTTTCATTGATTATAACAACAATTTTTATATACAGGTTAATTAGACATTAGCATTCAAGTTTATGTTTCTACGAATTTATTACATTTACACGGAAATCATACATCGTTTACTGGATGCATTCTGGATCTTATCAATTAAATTATGGAGGCCTACCGCAGTAGAAAATGATGGGACACATTGGTTCTTCTCGTTTATGGAACGCGCAAAGTCAAAATACATTTGACCAACGTTAAAGGGCTCCCCTCTCGGTGTCTCTGCCGAAACCTGGTTTAGACTATCCGGAATATCCATTTCATTTAACGTGTTATTCCCTTGTGCACCAAAAAGGCAGAGCTTTGTAAGCTGCACTGAATCATCACCCTTGATAACCAACGTGCCTTTATCCCCATAAATAGCCATTCGATACCCGCTTCCAGCGAAGGGAATAACAGCAGTGTGGGATGTCATGGGCGCACCGTTAAAAAGCTCCCCTTGGATAAAAATGTGGTCGGGAGAGGTAACCGTTACAGTTTCATTCTTTCCTGTATCGAGCCAATTTGGAACGCGTGTATCGACAATAGCCGAAATTTTTTTGATTGCACCAGCCACATACTGTAACGCATCAAGAGTGTGACCATTCAATATTGTCAATGAGTTGGCACCAAGCGTTATATCTCGTTGCCATGTGCGATGAGAGGGACGAGTAAGAACACCGTCGCGCACAACATGGCAATGAACTGAAAGGACTTCTCCTAAATAACCATCCTCGACGAGTCTTTTCATGTATTGAATTTCCGGACAGGCTCGAGCTTGCAATCCAACCGCAGTGACAATGTCCTTTTTTTTAGCCAGCGCCGTTAGTATTTCTGCCTCCTCGGTAGTTTTACCCAATGGCCATTCGCAATAGACGTGTTTACCAGCTTCAATGGCCATTTTAGCCGGCGCGAAATGGGATGGAACCCTTACGACCACAGCAACAGCATCAATCTCGTTGGATGTGACCATTTTATTAAAATCGTCGAAGGCGTGTTTAGCACCAAAAGCTCTCCGAGCAGCCTCAGCGCTTTCAGGTTTAGTCGTACAAACCGCCGTCAATTCAAATTCCTCGCTAGCCTTTAGAGCCGGCATATGAGCACGGGAAGACCAAGTGCCGCTAACACTAGCCCCCACCAAACCAATCCGAATTTTGGCAACCATGCGTCTAAACCCCTTCTTTTTTAATTTCCTCTTACAATTTGTATATGTCTTATTTCGGAATATCACCCTTTACGGTGGTCCGCCACATGAGCCTTTCTAGTGGAAGATCGTAATCTACCTCAGCCTTGTGTTGACATGTACAATTATCCCACACAACGACGTCCCCCTCACTCCAGCTGTGCCTATATACGAATGCAGGGTGTACGACATGGCTGGCGAGGGCCTCTATCAAAATTCTACCCTCCTCCTCACTTTTACCCTCTATGCCGGCACTTTCTCCAGACACATAAAGGCTCTTACGACCAGTAATTGGATGCGATCGTACAAGAGGATGAGCTACTGGGGGATATTGCTGTACAGCGTCTTTAGAGGGTTTGGCTCCGCGTTTGCGCCGCGTAAAATCGTAAATTACCCTCAATTTCGATATTTTTCTTTTTAGCTTCACCGGCAGTGCCTCCCAGGCGGCGGCAGTATTAGCAAACGACGTATCTCCTAACGCGAAACCGTTGAGCCGTGGAATTTTTCTTGCGTGTAGCATAGTTGCTTTAGCCGGCCTCATTGCATAACACATATCCGAGTGCCATTCAGTGCCGGCTTTAGCTGTTCCAATGGGTTTGCCATTTTCAACGATATTTGAGATCCGGTAGATCTCAGGACTGCCGTTAATACCAAATTTTGTTGCATTATGATTTATAGCAGGCTCACCAAAAACTCTTGTAAACCTAACTTGCATCTCGGGCTCTAATTTTTGCCCACGCAAATAAATAACACCGTACTTAGCAAGAGCATTGCGAACAACCTTACTCTGGGCGTCAGACATGGTATCTCTGAGATCTAGACCGGCCACCTCAGCACCGATCTTTTCCATTAAAGGAATAATTTTGATACCTATCATTCAGCGTTAATTAGCCTAAATCTGGCTACATTGATCCCGTGCTCTTTTTCGATAACGAGTTCAACGGGATGGTCGATGCTAAATTTTGAATAATCCGCTTCACCAACAATATTAGTGGCCATCTGAGGCCCTTCATCCAACTTTACTATCGCCACATTATAAGGAAGCCTATCTTTAAAGGCCGGTATAAATGAAGTGTGATAAACAACCCAACTTTTCATCACTCCATTGCCAGATGCCTTTGTCCAAGTGTAATCAGTTGCTAAGCAATTAGGACATTCTTGACGAGCTGGCAGCCAAGTATTACTGCAATCGTTGCACTTTTGAAATAGCAACTTTCCCTCTGATAGTCCATCCCAAAAGGGTTTGTTTATCTGGTCAACTTCAGGGAGTGGAAAATCGTTGTTCATCTTCGCTTCTCTCCTATTGACCGAGAATCAGGGTAGAATGAGTATGCATCTCACCCCCTTGATTACTAACGATACCCTTTTTCGCATTCTTGACCTGAAGATTGGCCTCGCCCCGCATCTGGCGAACGCCCTCAATAACAAGCTGCATGCCAGGCATACCTGTTTCTGATAAAAGACCACCAGAAGTATTAAACGGTAATCCACCATCCCAACCAATACCCCCATCGCCGACGAATGGGCCACCCGCTCCATGTTTACAAAAGCCGTAATCTTCGAGCGACATGATCGGTGTAATCGTGAAGCAATCATAAAATTGTGCCACGTCGATGTCTTTAGGGCTCAATCCGGCCATTTTAAACGCTGTTGCGCCAGACTTATGTGCCATTGTACGTGTAAGATCTGGCCGCTGCGCTACCTCCCAAGAGGTCTGGCCTTGACCAAACCCGAGGATGGGAACCGGCTTGTCTACCCCAGCTTTTTTGGCGTGCTCGGCGCTCATTACTACAACCGCTGCGCCGCCGTCTGAAATCAAACAACAATCGTCGCGCCGCAGGGGATCGACAATTAAACGGCTCTGAAGGTAATCGTCTAACGTAATTGGAATTTGAAGTTGCGCGTTTGGGTTATTTGCCCCGTTTGCACGATTGTTTATGGCAACCGCTGCGAGCTGTTCCTCTGTGGTGCCGTGCTGTTCCATGTGCCGTCGTGCTATCATTGCATAGCCCGCCGTAGTACTGACCCAGCCATGAGTTCCCGAGCCATCAGCACCACCTCGTGGCTTGGCATAGGCAGACCGAGTGCCCGTTCGCGGATTATCGGCCATGCAAACTAACGCTACCTCACATTGATCATGTTCTATCGCCATAGCTGCAAACGAGATCATCGAAATGCCGGATGCTCCTGCTTGATCCCAAACACCGCCGATCCGCGGCATGATACCAAGCGCCTCAGCGACGGTCTGGCCAAACTTGGATTGAAAATTTGATGTAGGGTACTTGACCAGCACTGCATCGATTTCATCTTTTGAGATTGATGCATCGTTTAATGCGTTCCTACAAGCTTCAACATTTAAAGATACGGGCGAACGCCCTTTAAGCTTGCCAAATGCAGTGTGCCCTACTCCTGCAATAACAACCTTGCCCTGCATTAAATCACTTCCTCAGCTCTGAGTGCATCTACTTCTTCCATGCTCAGCCCCAACCAGTCGCCATATATTTCATCGTTATGGGCTCCAATCAACCCACTTGGTTCGAGAGGAAGTAATGGTGTTTCAGGAAAACGCAATGCTGAATGCGGAACAACGATATCGCCCATCTCGGGGTGATTCATATGCTGAAGAGCTCCGCGTTGATGCATGTGGGGATCATTCATTACCTCTAGAAGATCGCGTATCCGTTCAGACGGAACGCCAAACTTATCATTTAACTGATCAACTTCTTTATTGCTTAAGGTCTTGGTCCAATCATTAATAATTGCATCAATTGCATCCATTTCTGCTACACGACCCATATTTCGTCTATATTTCTCTTCACCAGCTAAATCGGGGCGTTGCATTGCACTACACAGTCGTTGCCAATGGGTATCATTCGAACAAATGATAGCCACGTGCCCCTCTTTACTTTCATAGACATTGTAAGGGCATAGTGAGAGCCCACCATGTCGATTTCCTGTGCGCGGGGCCGCTTTTTTTGTGTTGTAAACAATACCAAGGTTTGATCCTAGGCTTTGGTATACGGCCTCTTCCATAGAAATCTCTACCAACCGCCCCTCGTTGGTTTTTTCGCGTTCAAACAACGCGGTGGTTATCCCTGCGTAAAGGTGGATACCAGCCATAAAATCACAAAATGCTGCGCCTGCTTTTAATGGAGGACCATTCATCTCGCCAGTAACACTCATCACACCGGAAACCGCTTGCACAGTGAGATCCATTGCCAGCTTGTCGCGATGGGGACCAGTGCGCCCGAAACCCGAGCCTGATGCATAAACAAGCTTTGGATTGACTTTTTTCATAACGTCGTAGCCGAGTTCAAGCCTATCCATGACCGTTGGTGCAAAGTTTTCCATTAGCACGTCGGCTTTTTCCGCCATCTGCTTTAAAATTTCTTTTCCACGGTCCGTCTTTATATTGAGTGTCACGCATTTTTTATTTGAATTAAGCATAGCAAAAGGGAGCGTAATAACATCTCCAGTGCCCCTGTTGCGAAGATGTTCACCAGTTTTAGGTTCAATCTTGATAACGTGCGCCCCAGCCATAGCAAGTAAGAAACCGCAATACGGACCATGGTAAACTTGCCCAAAATCAAGGACGGTCACGCCCTCTAAAGGATGGTGATCTTTTGTCATTTATTATTTCCCCTTAAAGTTAGGAGACCGTTTTTCTTTAAATGCCGCCGGGCCCTCCTTCGCATCCTCGGTAAACTTTAACAGACGCTGTGTCAAAGCCTCCACGCGAAGCCCAGTTGTCAAATCCATTTCTCTCGCTCTCACCGCCAGCTCTTTCGCTGCTTGTAGTGCAAGAGGAGCATTGGCAGCAATTCTGGAAGCATATTTAAGAGCCGCGTCCATTAATTCGTCTGCGGGTACAACCTTGTTAATAAGCCCCCATTTTGCAGCAGTTTCCGCATCCCATCTATCGCCAGTAAGAAGCAATTCCATTCCGATAGCGTATGGTAATTGGCTCAAAACACGCTGGGTCCCACCGTTTGCTGGAACAACTCCTCGCTTGACCTCTGATAGACCAAAGGTTGCGTGATTAGCGGCTATGCGAATATCAGTCGCGAAAAGCATCGTCATACCGCCACCTAGGCAATACCCATTGATCGCAGCAATTATTGGCTTCCAAACTTCTAGGCCTCGGTTCAAAAGTTGATCACGCTGCGTTATCCACATGTCAGTTAATTCGTCTGGATTAGTCAGCACATTCTTAATATCAGCGCCAGTTGTAAAACTCCGTTCGCCTGCGCCAGTTACAATAGCACATACGACATCTCTGTCGTCACGCACTCGCTGCCAAGCTTCCGACAAGCCCTGATAATGGGCTTGATCGAGTGCATTCAGCTGATCCGGCCTATTCATCGTAATGATCGCAATGCCATCATTACGCAATTCAAAATCAATCGACATATGCGTCCATCCTATTAGTTTCTTAACAAGTCACGAGCGATAACCATTCTGTGCACTTCGGATGGCCCCTCACCTATTCTCTTAATACGCATTTCTCGGTACCAACGCTCTAGAGGCATTTCCGCAGCAACACCCATACCGCCAAATACTTGAATACAGCGATCAACGACACGGCCGGCCATCTCCGTGCTGTATAGTTTTGCCATAGACGCAGCCACCTTTACATCGTGCCCAAGGTCGGCCTGCCAAGCTGCTTGATAAGTTAATAATCGTGCCGCTGTAATTTCAACTTCTGAGTCAGCAATCATCCATTGCACGGCTTGTTTATCAGCGAGCTTTGTTCGAAAGGTCTCGCGTTGCTTTGCCCAATCTATGGCTAGCTCAAGAGCACGCTGGGCAATACCAATAACGTTGGCTGAATATGGAATACGCATGTGAACTAACCATTTCTGACAAATAGCAAAGCCTTTACCCTCTTCGCCAAGTAAATTTTCCACTGGCACTTTACAGTCTACAAAATTTACTTCTGATGGCGAGTAAGAGCGAATAACTGGAACTGGCCGGGTTTCTATGCCCTCCATTTCTTTATCAACAATGAAACACGTTATTCCATTATCAGTACGAGCGAACACAATTCCCCACTCTGCAGCTTCAGCACCGGTTATCCAAAGCTTTGTGCCGTTTAAAACATATTGATTGCCCTTTAACTCAGCCTTGCACTGAATTGCTCTAGCAGGATCGGCACCGCCACCAGGCTCAGAGATAGCAACAAATGCCTTCAATCCTTGTTCAATGGTGCGTGTGCCATATTTATCAATCTGCAACTTAGAGCCATCGAAAATAACGTTCGGCGGATCAACACCGAAGGCGCCGCAAGCGGGAACGTAAGCACCCATTCTACATTGAGCAGCCTCCTCAGCCACTACTGCCTGAGCCAGCAGTGAGAGTTCACTGCCGCCATACTCTTTTGGGGTATTCATGCACCAAACACCAAGTTCCTCCTTTGCTTTTTTTTGCAAAGGTTCCAATAATTCGTTTGGCATCCTGTAGGAGTCATGTTCCAGCGTTTCCTCCGCAGGACATACTTCTTCTCGCATGAATTTTTTGATGTTGTCCCGAAGCAAAACTAATTCAGGGGGCAATTCCCAGGCGCCGGTCTCTTCCATTCGTACCTCCAATTCGCACAAAAAGCCCACGATTTGAAAACGATATTTATGCTACAAGCTTATCACACTTGACTATCAAATTAGTCACGATGCCAATAGTCGGTCAATCTCTTCCATATCTGAAGCACTGAGTTTCCAACGTGAAGCATTTGCATTGGCTAATAATTGCTCGGGTTTCGATGCACCGGAAATAACCGATGCTATGCAGGGCTGAGCTGCAAGCCAAGAAATAGCAAGTGTCAATAAATCATAGCCATTGTCCCGCGCAAATATTTCCAGACGTTCCAACAAGTCAAAATCCGCTGCTTCAATATCATTAGTACCATCCATTCTGCTTCCTAGCTCGGGTTTGTCACCTCTTTTATAACGTCCCGTCAGAAGTCCTTTTGCAATTGGGTAATAAGGAAGAAGACCAATATTATTATCTTCACACACCGGAATAAGGTCTTTCTCTATGTCTCGCGCTAGAATATTCCAACTATTTTGAGCTGTAACGTAACCTTTCAGACTACACCTTGCAGCTTCATCAACTGCTTCCTGCATTTCTCGGCCCGTATAATATGAGCATCCATAGAATAGTATCTTTCCTTCCTGAACTAAATTCTCAAGAGCTCCCAAAGTTTCAGATACAGGCGTTTCGTGATCTGGCCTATGCTGCTGAAACAAGTCAATTCGATCTGTTTTCAATGCTTTTAAAGCCTTTTCAGCTGTTACCTTTACATTTTCAGGCGATCCCTTTTTTTTCCCTTCAACGTTAGAATGACTGTGACCAAATTTAGTGGCGAGAATCATTTCATTTCTTCTCCCCTTAAGACCATTTCCAATAAATTCTTCCGAAAGCCCTCCTCCATACGTTTCGGCAGTGTCAAAAAAATTTATGCCGGCTTCCAGCGCTGCATCAATTACAGCGTGTGTAGCTGCTTCATCAATTCGTTTGCCGAATGCGTTACATCCCACTCCAACAATAGATACCTTAAGCCCTTCGGGACCACCGATGTACTTTGTTTCCATAGTTTATCCTTTGTCGTTAAGCCCGTATTCGCTGTAACAAATGCAAGTTGGCAATGATCATTTTTCCGTTACTGCACTTTTGTAAATAATCTATAGCAACCCTTCCGTACTCAGCATCTGAAGCCTAGCCTCTGTCTTGTATTATCAAGCATCCAGTCGTTACTATATATAAATACTTACAAGGAGGAAGACAGTGCGGCCCAGTATTAGTCCATTAACTCCAGTATTTGGAGCGAAAATACATGACATTGATCTGTCACAGAAACTTAACTGCGGCATCATCGATACACTAAAAGAAGCATTCGAGGAGCATTCGTTGCTTTTTTTTCCAAACCAACACATCACAGATGAGGCACATGTAGCTTTTACCGAATACTTTGGTGTGTCTGAAAGACCACGCAAAAGCTTTGGGAGTTATCACCACAAACCAAATATCAATGTGGTAATAAACTATGACAAGGAGGGAAATTTATATAAAGCTAACGAACCTCGCGCCCGCTTCCGTAAAGGGCAAAGAATGTGGCACACCGATGGGTCCTATAAATCAATCCCCTCAATTGCCTCAATTCTTCGGGCATGTATCGTTCCTCCTGAGGGCGGCCATACACAATTTGCTAGCCTTAGAGCTGCGTGGAATGGGCTATCAAAGGACGACCAAAAGCGCTTTCAAAATCAAACGGCCGTCCATCACTACGCACATTCCCGTCGCAACATGAATATTAAATTTCTAAGTGATGAAGAGGCAAAAAAATTCCCGCCCGTACGGCACCCAATGATGCGGGTGAATCCTTCAAACGGAAAAAAAGCCCTCTATATAAGTTCATATGCAGCTTACATCGAGGGGGAGGATAAAATAGAAAGCTGTAAAGAATTGGAAAGGCTGCTGAGATTTGCGGGTCAAAAAAAATTTACGTATGATCACAAATGGCAGGTCGGCGATTTAGTAATGTATGATAACCGTTCCTGTTTGCACCGGGCAAGCCCCTACCCGATTGATAAATATCCTCGCATTCTGCGCAGAACAAATATCGCCGATAATCATCCTACTATGGAAAATAACATTTTGAACGATCTGTAGAACCAGTCATAACAGGTGATAGTTTTAACTACTCATAATTTGAGTGGATTTGCGAACCTCGTGCTAGATGTTTTAAAATACATGCTCGTTTCCATTACTTTAGAAATATTTTCAGGAAAGTTTCCTATTAGTTGTAAAAACGGATTTTCATTCAAATTTGTAAAATCCGTCGCCTCAAATGGTAACATTTCGAATGTTTTTTTGGCATGTAGATTGATGTAAAACCGAGGGTTTTATAAGACTGCAAACGGTGTACTTTTTTAAATTCTTTTGGATTTTTAAACCAACCATACCCGATTGTTGGTGCCAAGGTGCTGCCGCTTCCACTTACTAATCAAAATCATTTTCTCCAAAATCTGTCTCTTTGCCGGAAAGACTGAGAAATAGGGTTTAGTGTTTGCAGACTGCTTTGAGGGTGCTTTCAGTCTCTGAGGTAGTTTGAGGAGTATACCACTGAGGATGATTTAGAGTGCGAGTTGACCTAAATTTTCCATTACCCATTGGTTCGGGATACCTCGAACCACTCAAAATAGAATATCTCAGAGATCTACAGTCAACTTGGTAATTCATTGTGGTAGACAAAATACCGTTGGTTGGGTTTAAGGAATCAATCAAAACCCAAAAATTAACATACCCATCAACTTTTTGTATTCTCTCAAAATCGACATAGAACGTTGCTGTGCTATTCTTAGTTACTTTCGTCCATTTCGCGTGGGACGGGGATGACAAAATCACCGTGAATATCAGTGACAGTATGAGAGTGAGTTTCTTCATTACCTATTTGACCTTCACACCGTTCTTGAAGGTGCCGGTATATTTCTCCCACACAGTTCCGTCTTTTTTATACCAGACCCATGGACCTTCTTGCTTACCGTCCTTGTAGGTTCCTTTGAACCATAATTGTCCGTTGTTGTAGTAAGTGACCCCAAGACCTTCTTCCTTACCGTCCTTGTAGGTTCCTTTGAACATTACCTGTCCGTTTTCCCAGTATTGCTCGTAAGGACCCTCATTCTGCCCGTCCTTGAAGGTTCCTTTGGTCTGTAATTGTCCGTTTCTGTGGTAAGTGACATGAGGACCTTCTTGCTTCCCGTCCTTCTGTTTTCCTTTAGAAGATAAACGTCCGTTATCGTAGTAACGGATATAAGGACCATCCCTCTTCCCGTCCTTGTAATTTGTTTTAAGAAATAACTGTCCGTTTTTGTGGTAACGTACATAAGGACCGTCTTTCTTACCGTTCTTAAATGTCCCCTGCGTTTTCCCCGTGGTCTTACCTGTGAACGGAACATCACTGGACTTCTGGTAATAAAGACCTTTTCTCGTCACCAAATCCTCATACTTCACCGTCTCACTCATCACCACATTCGGTGAGAGGGTCACTATGAACATCAGTGACAGTATGAGAACAAGTTTCCGCATTTAAATCACCTGTTTCAGAACAACTGGGATACTAACCCTTATAAATAGTTTCATGGAAGACATACTTACTCCCAGAAACGTCTATGGACTAATCTTCCCTGACGATGAAACCGTCCTTAGAAATCTTCAATGTCCGTGTTGCACTATCCATTAATTTCGACAGGTCGAGATGTGCATAGTGATCTTCAATGAACTTTACCGAAGTCCCTGCTCTTCGAATCTTAACAACTTCCTTGAAACTTCCATAGAATAAGAATACGCAGTAAAATCAACAGCAACCACAAGACGAAACCTAGAACGGAGAGGTGGCAGAGTGGTTGAATGCACTGGTCTTGAAAACCAGCATAGGGTTAAACCTATCGGGGGTTCGAATCCCCCTCTCTCCGCCATAAGCCTTAGAGCAAAAATAGAATAATAGCCCATTAAGCCAATACGTAAAAGCGCCATATCTAAATTTGCATAAATAACAAAGTAGACATGCTTATTTAAATGACAAACCTAATCTTTCTCTGAAGAAATTTTCAAAAAGTCAAGAATGCCTGCTGGGAGGCTTTCCTGCTAATTTTATCCGATAAGTTCCATCCGTTGATAAATTTTCCAACCAATCCTGTTCAGGTTGCCTAGCCACTACCTCTTCGCTTATTTCAACGTCATCAAATCCACACTCCACTAAAAAGCGAAACTGATCGGATATTAAATGTCCACTGGCACGCATATGTCCCTTGTACCCCAATTGCCTCAACCATCGCCCAATTGAAAAACCACGGCCATCAGAAAAGGTAGGGAAAATTATCGTAATTAGTTTTAGGGAGGATAATTTTTCTTCCAGCCCATTGAGACTAGCATCCGGATACACCGTGAGCTGGGTTGGGTCTGAAAGGCATTCCTC
The DNA here is from genome assembly GCA_036339585.1 of Pseudomonadota bacterium. Taxonomy (NCBI): domain Bacteria; kingdom Pseudomonadati; phylum Pseudomonadota; species Pseudomonadota bacterium. The sequence continues at coordinate 19,037 of JAYZAS010000013.1, read as the reverse complement.
GGAGGACATCCCTGTGTTTTCATTTCGCCCTGAAGATATAAGCCCTGATTTAGTTACAATTGGCACTGCCACTAACTTTCATTAAAATTTTGTACTGAAGCCCCTCAGGAAGAGAATGACATGGTATTTTTATTAACAGGACCCAATTAGCTTACAGTCGCATCCTTCCTGTAGATGGCTGCCTTAAACGGTTCTAAACCTAAACGTTTATAAGCCATAAGAAATGTTTCTTTTGAACCGACACGCACTGCAAGATACTCGTCAATAAGCCTTTGTAGAGCAGGGACTATTTCCTCGCGGCCAAAACCGGGGCCTATCCTGTCACCAAGCGAGAGGTTTTCTGTATGATCGCCACCCAGTGTAATTTGGTAATTTTCGACGCCTCTTTTATCTAAACCTAGTATACCGATGTGACCAACATGGTGATGCCCGCACGCATTAATGCAACCGGAAATTTTAATCTTCATTTCGCCAATAGTTCTGGCATACTCAGAATCTGAAAAGTGGTTTGCAATATCCTGCGCGACAGGTATGGATCGGGCAGTAGCTAATGAGCAATAGTCCATTCCCGGACAAGCAATAATGTCACTAATTAAACCTATATTTGCTGTAGCCAATCCGGCCACCCGCAGCCCGTCATATAACTCGGGCAGGTTTTGTTTTGGGACATGAGGCAAAACAACATTTTGCTCATGACTAATTCTTATCTCATCATGTGCCAACCGTTCTGCTAAATCAGCAATAACGCGCATTTGCTCCGCAGATGCGTCTCCGGGTATTCCTCCAATTGGCTTAAGCGAAATAGTTACTATTTTATAACCGGGCTGACGATGTTCCTCCAAGTTCTGTTTAACCCAGGTCTGGAAATCCTTATCCACTTCAAAACGTTTTTCGAAGTCCCCTCCACCTTCGTGGTCTGGTGTAAAATCAGGTTGCTGAAAATACTGCTCAATACGATGTAACACCTCAGGATCAATTTGTGCCAAATCTCTATTTTCACTCGACGAGATGGCCTTGAACTCTCTCTCAACAGACTCAACGAATGAGTCAAAGCCGGTTTCATGAATTAGAATCTTTATCCGCGCTTTGTATTTATTATCCCGACGTCCGTTTAAATTATAAACACGCATTATAGCTTCTACGTAGCTTAAAAGATTCTCCTTTGGCAGGAATTCTCTGACAACCCTGCCGACCATAGGTGTTCGTCCCAACCCTCCTCCAACGGTAACCTCATATCCAGGCCGACCGCCGCTATCTCTTACCATCCGAAGACCAATGTCATGTGCTTTTGTAACTGCACGATCGAATGGCGAACCTGTTACTGCTATTTTGAATTTTCGAGGTAGAAATGCAAATTCGGGATGGTCTGTTGACCATTGCCGAAGAATTTCTGCAGTTGGTCTCGGATCCTCAATCTCGTCGCAGGAAGCACCGGCGAAGTGATCTGCCGTTATATTACGGATACAATTACCGGACGTTTGTATCGCGTGCATGCCCACATCTGCCAATGCCTCTAAAACATCTCCAACATCACGAAGCTTAAGCCAATTAAACTGAATGTTCTGTCGGGTCGTAAAATGGCCGTATCCCTTATCCCAACGTTCAGAAACCATGGCAAGCTGACGAAGTTGTCGACCATTGAGTGTCCCGTAAGGGATTGCAACTCTCAGCATGTAAGCGTGCAATTGCAAATAAAGGCCGTTTTGAAGCCTTAAAGGTTTAAATTCATCTTCGGTAAGGTGTCCTGTTATTCGCCTATCAACCTGAGATCTAAAGCGGTGAACACGATCGCGAACAAATGCTTCATCAAATTCGTCATACCGATACAACGACCTATTCCTTCTCACTCAAATCATGCACTGAATAATGCGTACGGGATTGCACGAACTGTTTTTTGGGCGACATATCAAATTGAATAGAAGGACCTTGGGCTCGCAAGCGTTCGCGCAGTTTCTTTGGCGTCAGGGTGCCGTTCTCTACAGACACCTCTAAAAGATAAGGATCTACCACCAAATTCCGCTGCACCTGCATTTCTTCAGAGATGGCTCTATCATCGACATCGCCCGACACAACTGCCGCGTCTGCTAGATTTCCTGTCCACTCTCCGGAGGCATTTAAATAGACCACATTACCATGCCTTAAATCATTGGCAGTCACGATATGAGCGTCATATTTTTCCATTTCTTACCCACCGGCCCCGAAAGACAGTTGCGTTGCGCTGTTCGGGATTTTCTTGTCCTGAACTGCGTAAGACTTGTTAGGTCTCGGCTCAACACCAATAGTAATAATGCTAGGGCCCGTGATTTTATTTCTGACAATTTCCTCAGATAGTTCCCCAAGGGTTGTTGCGATAATTTTCTCATTTACGCGTGATATATTTTCAGTGACGATCAATGGGGTCATAGGATCGGCACCATGCATGAGAAGGCGGCCCTGCAAGAACCTGGCTGATCTTACTCCCATATATATTGACGCTACGACATTGCTCTTGGCTAAAGCATGCCAATCATGCTCAGCGAAGCCATCTATATCTTGCCCGGTTAAAAACCTGAAATCGGAGTTCCTGCCCCTACGTGTCAATGACACCTTATTTTGTGCTGAAGCAGCCAACGCAGATGTTATGCCGGGTACGATCCGATATGGCACCCCTGCTAAATCTAGTGCGTCCATTTCCTCATCAAGACGCCCATAAATAGCGGGATCACCTGATTTAAGGCGCACAACTATTTCCCCACTGTTTGCGTGAGCAATGATAAGCTTATTTATATCTTCTTGAGCCCAACTTGGCCCCCCCGGTACCTTACCAACTTTAACAAGCTTTGCTTCCCGCCGAATAAGCTCTAATATTTCAACGCTTACCAAACGGTCGGCAACCACGATATCGGCTTTGTCCAGAAGCTGAACCGCCCTCTGTGTTAGTAGTTCTGGATCTCCTGGCCCCGCCCCAACGAGCCAAACCGCGCCAGTGCTTTTGCTACCTGAACCCTCTGAATGTTTAGCCTTATTCAGCATTTCGTCTATTGCGGTTTTAACAGCACTCGTGCCACCATTTGAAAAAGCAGTTGGACCAGTTTTGTCAAAGAATTCGGACCAAAAACTTCTGCGAGCGCGAGCGCAAGAGATTTCGGCTACAGCACCGCGAAAAGACCTCGCAATACTCGCTAGTAAACCTGTGGACACCGGTAAAAGTTGTTCGACAGAAGCTTTGATTTTACGTGCAAGCATGGGAGCAGACCCTTCTGTTCCTATTGCTACTACGACAGGACTTCTATCGACAATTGCTGGCGTTATGAAAACACTGTCTTTAATATTGTCCACCACATTGCACAAAACGTTTTGTTGTTTGCTTATGTCAGCTACCCGTCTATCTTCGATATGATCGTCATTCGCCGCGTAAACGAGTTGCGCACCAATGACGTCTGGCGTTGCAACTGATCGGCGGACCAAATCTAGTTTCCCGATTGAAGCCCAGGCCTCAATATCTGCGGTCGGTTCAGAGCCAAAAACCTTGATATGCGCGGGCGTTTTCAATAAAAGCCGAAGTTTTGCAACTGCCGTTTCCCCGACCCCTGACACAATCACTAATTTTTCGTGCATGTTAATGAAAATAGGAAAATGATTCATCATATCGCTACCATACAGCCTTTTTCCTATTATGTAGAATATTTTTCCACAAAAACACCCTTGTTTTCGTATAAAAGGGATTATATTTTACATTTATTCATATTTTTAGAATTAATTACTAGAAAACCCAGACTTCATTGAACGATGAATAATATTGATAGCCTTGATCAAAAAATACTTTCTGCTCTGCAGGAAGACGCCTCACAGTCCTTGGAGGATATCGCAACCTTAGTGGGATCGTCCAAAACACCTGTGTGGAACCGTATCAAAAAACTTAAAAAAAATGGATTTATTAACAAGCAAGTAGCCCTGCTAGATTCAGACCTGCTGGGCTTTGGTATGTGTTTTTATGTTCTTATAAAAACTTCACAGCACGAAGTTGAGTGGAGTAAAAGATTTTTGGAGGCTCTAAGACGGAGGCCGGAGATTTTGGAAGCACACAGGCTAGCCGGAGATATTGACTATATCCTTAAGGTAAGGGTGCCCGACGCGGCCGCCTATGATCGGTTCTATCAATCGTTAACAAGAGACATTGACATATTTAATGTTACGGCGTTGCTTTCGATGGAAGAACTTATTTACACTACAAAACTGCCAATAGATATATAAAACAAGGCTGTACCCATCAAGCAGTGATACCTTATTTTGTAAACAAACCAATTTTAAAAAGGTAAATACTTACAAAAAGCTACCCAACAAAACTGTACCTTTGCCAAACACTTTTTGCTTTTCTACTAACCACAATCCAAATATGAAAAAGACTGCGCCAGAGAAAATTTGGGCTGAGATTTAGTTGCCGCCGTAAACACTGGATTTCTGGGAACTGCGGCGGGCTCTCCTCCCGCCATTATATTCAGAGCACACTTGAGCTAGCGATCGCTAAAGCCCAACTAGTATCTTCCAACTAAACGGGCTTTGTGCCTTTAATCTGCACTCGGTGCATTAATCGGTATTCCCCAGGATAATCATTGAGTGCTGCATGTTGAGAACAGCGATTATCCCAAAAAGCAATGGACCCTTTTGTCCACTTGAAACGACACGTAAACTTGTCCTGAGTCGAATGCTCATAAAGAAAATGCAGTAAATCCTGACTTTCAGAGACCGTCATGCCTTCAATAGACTCAGTATGCGTTAAATTTACATAAAGAGCCTTCTTTTTTGTTTCGGGGTGTGTGCGGACAATGGGATGCGTCGACCACGCATCGGAGTAACCAGCCGATGTAACCTCTTCGCCCTTTTCCGGGATACGATTATTCTTTAGCGTGTTGTGAATTCGGCCATTCGCATGAATTGCATTCAGAGGGTTTATCTTTTCTTTAATGTCATCTGGGAGTGTCTCATACGCAATATACTGGTTGGCAAATAAAGTATCACCACCGTTGTTAGGAACTTCTAATGCATACAAAATTGATCCCAAAGACGGAATAGGAAGGTGGCTGGTATCGGAGTGCCATTCCCAACCAAAGTTAATCACATCTTCTGGTTTTTTCTCGACCACTAACAACTCAGGGTACATGCCAGGGAATTGACGGTGTGGCGGCAACGGTTGCAGCTCGCCGAAATACCGCCCTACTCTCATAAGATCAGCATCTGTCAAGTTTTGATCGCGGAAGAAAATCACACAATGATCCAAAAATGCCTGGCGAATTTCAGAAACAGTTTTAGGGTCAATAGGCATTGATAGGTCTACGCCACTTATCTCAGCGCCAATTGCATCTGAAGCTTTATTTATTTCTATAGACACATCAACCTACCTTCGAACCACCTAAGAGTGCTACGTTGCCATGCAGGTGCAAAATTTGGGCTTTCATACCTGCTTTATCGAACCATTCCATGTAATCACCTAAACGCCCGGGCCTGTTGTTTGGCATTATATCTGCCTCGTAAGCCTCAAAACTCTCTGCTGAGCGCATGCCCCGACCATAAACTCTTTCGATCCTATTCCAAATAGACTTCTGCAAAGAAAAGAAGTTTTTCTCTGTGAGGCGAAGTCGGTCATAAAGAAAGAAAAATCCCCCGGGAGACAAACGTTTTGAAGCAAACGAGATTACATCCCATTTAGCGCTATCAGGTAAATCATGGAAAGTTAAAGCTGTGATGATAAATTGATAAGATACATCCGGAATTTTGATCTCTTCAATTGCTTCAAGGTTGCCAACAAACCAATCAGTCCTTTCTTCGTGAGAGATTAGATTGGTTTTAGCTTCAGCTATCGACTCTGCTTTAATATCAACACCAGTTAGGTGAAGGTCACTGCGTTTATTGAGAATCAGCGATGCAACGTAGCCAGTTCCACAACCAAGATCGAGCACATGATCATTTGGTTTTGCTTGGTCTGTGATCATAGTCGCTAAAATATCTAATTGTTCTTCCCTGGTAGGGTGACTGCCAATTGGGTCATCCATGTAACAACATATTCCTTTTCCTTTTGTTCAATTCATTGGTTCAACAGAACACGGCGGGTGTTCGCAAGCAGGTAACCCCTTCCAAAACAAACATCAATATATTCCCCTTAGCCAATGCTCTTATTCTCAAAGCTAAATGACTGCGGTAGATTAATTATGCGTTCTTGTGGCTCATACCAGCCCTGCGGCGCGTGATCTGATGTATGTAAATAACACTTAAGAGTTGCCTCTTGAGATCCCTCGGTGAAGGTTAACAATCTACTCATTGGTGTACCTGTTCGTAAAGGCTGGCCTTCCTGAGTGAAATTCCGGTCAAAACTGCCGTGATGTCGCGTAAGCGCAGCGGCATTACAAAAGGTTGTGCCCCAGCGTTCCTCAACTAGACTTTTATCACCGTAGCAATCGTCGGGATGAGTATGGGTATGACCTCCGAACCAAAAGGAGAGTTTCCCTGAATTAGCCTTCAATACATCCTCGAATTGGTCCGTATTAGGATCGTTACCAACAAAATATAAATAAGAGGCACCCTCTGCGTCGTCATAACGCTTGTGGTAACCGCCATTAACTCCCTCAAATGGTGCCGTTGCCGTTGTTGTATTCCGGAGGAGATGATGTGCACAAGTAATCATTATCTGATCATCATTATTCTCTACTGCATCCCGCCACCAAGCAAATGTTTCATCAGTAATTGCTCCCGCCGGCCATCCGCCTTTTTCGGCACGACCTTGAGGTGGGCCTCCATCGTTCCGGTCACCCATCATTAAGACAGTGACATTTCCAATGTTAAACCGATAGCGTTCCCATGTGCCAACAACCGGATAAGGCCTGTCTTCATTTTTCACACCGGATGTTTCCGGACATTCGCCCGCCGGATCAATATATTTACGAAACCACCATTGTGTTTTTTCATCCGGCCCACTTGCATCTATATTGCCGGCAATTGAATAAATTTGCGATGTTTTATGTTTTTGTACTGCATTAAGTTGGGCCAAAACGGCTTCAGCCTCTTTATCTGTAGGCGGATGATGTGTCCCCACGAAGTCGCCGAGATAAAGCATTATATCCCAATCGAAAGATGGTCCACCCTCGTTGCCCCCGTTTTCACTTTGCTCGACTGCTTCAGCGAAACTACGCCGATTATGAAGCAGGTCACTATGTACATGCGCACACGACGCAATCCAAATATTAAGCGTTTGTTTGCTCTCTGGCATAGATCTCCCCAAGTGTTATTTTCTACCCTACCGAAATTTAACACTGAATATAGGATGGCTGGAACGATGCATTATGATGCATTAGGCTAACAATAAGCAAGACGCCACCCAGAAAGAGTAATTTGAAAACGGCTTCTCATGATCTCTCAATCTCTCATCTAAATAAGAATTTTGGCAGGTTTAAGTGTTCAAAAAATTAACCAAAATAATCTCTGTGGTAATATTTCTACTTTTTGGCACCGACAATGCGTGTTGGAGTAATGACTTCGAAAAAGCTTTAACCGCTTACGGCGTCGGTGATTACAAAACTGCATTCGAATTATGGGAACCGCTTGCCGAACAGGGGCACGCTCCTTCCCAGTATAATCTTGGCCAAATGTATAGACGGGCGCTGGGTGTTCCACAGGACCTTAAAGCTGCAAGAAAGTGGTATGAGCTCGCTGCTAAACAAGGAAATGCTAACGCGCAGCATAACCTTGGTGTAATGATCTCAACCGGTAATGCTGAAACACAGAATTTGGTGGCTTCATTTAAATGGTTTCAACTCGCGGCTCAACAGGGATATGTCCCGTCTCAGTATAATCTTGGGCACGCTTACGCAAAAGGGAAAGGCATTCCTAAAAACTATATTTATGCCCATATGTGGTGGAATTTAGCTGCACTAAACGGAAATAAAAATGCTGCTGCAAACAGAGATCTTCTTGAAAAATATCTGACCCCGGCAGATCTCGCATCTGCCAAAGAATTAGCGCAGGAATGCGTGCACAAAAGGCTCAGAGGTTGCGCTAAGCAGTCCGATTTTGTACTTCTCACCACCCGAAATATCTATGAAGGTATGTATGTTTTTAAAAACCCAAATTGGAATGAGGCTTGGGGCGACAAAGAAATCCATCCACCAACCAAGCAATTTGGAACAGTGCGGTCTTGGTCTGACATGAATGGTAAATTATATGGGAGGTATAACGGAGACAAAAATCAATTGAGGTGGCCTGGTTTGGTATGTGTTGACTGGCATGGAGCAGATTCTGGCACTTGGAAAAGTAGGCAGGCCTACCGAATAGGGTTTTCAGAAGAATATTGGTTAGTCGGTGATAACGCTAAGTGATAAAGTGAAGAAACGGAAGACGTCTCCATAACACTTCATAAAATTTTTTCTAAATTGGCAAAATAAAAAATGAATAAAATATTCACAACACTCTGCTTCACTATAACCGTGTTTCTTTCAAGCGCGAGTACGGGTTGGAGTGGCGACTTTTTTAAGGGCGTTGCGGCCTATAAAGCAGGGAATTATGCGATTGCCCTACAGGAATGGAAACCGCTGGCTGAGAAGGGTCACGTTTCTGCACAATATAATCTCAGTCTTATGTATGCATTGGGACACGGCATTATACAGGACCATGTGTATGCACATTTATGGTCAAATATAGCCGCGTCGTCAGGACACAAAAACGCAACCGCAAACAGGGACGTAATCGCCAAAAGGATGACTGCGTCCCAACTTGAAAAAGCACAAGAGCTTGCTCGCGAGTGCGTTAAAAAACAATACAAAGGGTGTTAAAAAATTAACAGTATTTACGACAGCGGAATATAAAAAACCCCTATTTTAAGCCTTTGTCTAAAAGCAGTTTTATTTTTTCAACACTGGTCTCCGCAACCAGACGACCGATTTCTTTCCTATCTCTTATTAAGACAAGGGTGGACCGTCGAGGGATATCACGACTGGTCGTAACAGAGTGTGAACCGTAATCATCCCAGTCGATGAGAACAAATTTTATAGACTTATTATATTCCGGATGGCTCTCACGGAGCTCCATTAGTGCGCTTTTTTGCTGCGCGCAGGTTCCTCACCAAGTAGATAGATAACCAAGAAGAACACTATCCCCTTTAGATACAGCTGCTTCAACAACGCCAGGCTTATAAACTATCCAGTCAGTTTCTGCTTGCACTACAGAAGGACCACCTAATAGTAAAAGAAATAAAGTCGCGATTTTAAAATAATGTTTGATCATTGTAACACTCCTACCCTGTTACGCTTTCCTTACTTCATTTTAGACCACTCGTCACAGAGAAATTTTCCGGATATTTAAAATAAAAAAGTAGATGTCAGAGAATCATTTAAAGGGTATTTGATCCTTTAAACGAACATCCACATCATTTTTTGACAAAATATTTTTAATAATAGACAACAGAACCGAATTTGCCTCATCTCTGCAATTATTAACAAACTATCCCGTTCGCGAATCATTGGAGTATTACAAACAATTGCATGTTACCTTGTGTCCCTGTTCATGACCCCATGCAGATTCGAGAAATATCGTGCGAACAAACAAACAAAACACCCAAATTAATCCATATAATTACCCTAGGTGTCGGTGTTTATTTTCATTCTTTTATGTGTTGAAAACCTATACCCTTCTTGCAACAGCGACACTTCTAATTTGGTGCCTTCCATGTAATCCGATAGCCGCGACCGAAAAAGCCACACGTTTTTCTAATAATGGGGTCGCCTTTTGGGCAATCGCTAAAGGTCCATTAGCTGGACGCGTCGCTTGGGCTTTCGACCGACCCGGAGCGGACTCCGATCCGAAGGATCTTTTGTTATCGCGGATAGAGCTATCACAAACGATCGAATGGGCTAGCTATAAGCCAACTCATGAAGAAATAGTAAAAAGTTTGACATCACACCGCAGTGCATCCGGCGTTTTTGACGGTAATTATTGTACTGGCAAATGCTCTCAAGTTTTTGATGACACTCCTAATGTGGAGCCAATCATGCTTGGTGTTTATAAATCTAGTCGGAAACGTAAGTGGTTTGTGATGCATCACAAATTTGTCGTTTTGCGAAGTCAGCAGGGTGACGGCATTTTAACAGGCAGTTTCAATTGGACTGAACGTGCTACCGATCTCAACTTCGAAAATTTGATCTATATTGAAAGTACAAAACTTGCCAATGCCTTTTCAAAAGTCTTCCATAGCTTACCAGCGCGTCTTTCGATTGAAGTAGCAGACGGATATTTTTCTGCTGGTTTTAATGACGCCGGAATGGAACTAATAAAACGATCAATTACAGCAGCTCAAAAAAGAATTTTGGTCGCTGTATGGAGCATAAGTGTTGGATCCAAAAAATATCCAAATCCAATTTACGATGCCCTGGCAAAGGCCGTTGACCGAGGAGTGGAGGTGCAAGTCATAACCGATTACCAAAAGGCTAAAAAAAGGAAATACAAAAAACTTGCGGTGCACTCTGTCCGTATGGGTTCGAAGAAGGCACACATGCATCACAAATTTATGGTGATTGATGATTTATACGTCGTTAGTGGGAGTTACAACTTTGTGACCAAATCGGTTTTGGGGAACCATGAAAATGTAATCGTTATCAAAAGTCCGGCTATGGCCTCCTCTTTTACGGACCAGTGGAACGAATTACGGAGTTACAAACCATAAAGCGAGCACTAAGGATTCAATATAAGACACAAAAAAAATTCAAAAATATGGTCACTAGAAAATTTCCGCTATAAAGGGGAAAATTCAATCACTTCATTTAAAACTTGAATGAAGACAGACGATTTTTCTCCATGCCCGACAACCCTAGCATCCCGGAGTTATGGTTATTTATGCCACAAGTAAATGTAAAACGTGTATTGGGAGACCTTTACACCCTTAGGGAGATTGGAAAATACAAAACTGGCGTTCACCGCCCCACACTCTCTGATGACGATATGAAAACGCGGTACTGGCTCAGAGAACAACTTTCGAAGCTTCGTTATGATGTTCATATAGATGGCGTTGCCAATGTCATTGGCTACTCACCAACACCAGGAAAAAAACTACTCTGTGGTTCTCATCTAGAAACGCAGAATCATGCTGGTTGGTTGGATGGAGCACTCGGTATTGTATATGCACTTGAAGCTGCAAGGTGTCTGACAGAATCCAACAAAGCGGATGTCGGTGTGGATGTGATGGCGTTTGCTGATGAGGAAGGACACTTTGGGGAACTTATTGGCAGCAACTCTCTAGTTGGTAATTTAACTGATGAAATGTTGGATAAAGCACGTAATCGCACAGATGGAACCCCTCTTCGTGAGGCTCTTGCACGAGCAGGACTTGCAACGGCACCCAGAACCCTAATTGATAGGGAACGGTATGTCGGTATGTTTGAGGCTCACATTGAACAAGGAAGTTCTTTAGAGGTAGACGGAAACCGAATTGGAATTGTCACTAGTATCGTTGGGAATTGGCGATTTCAAATTACTGCGACCGGGATGCAAAACCATGCCGGCACAACGCGTATGGATATGCGTAAAGATGCAGGTGCAGCTCTGATGCGCATTTATAACCAAATCGAACAACAATTTCCGTTGCACGCAGGATCGAGAACTGTATGGACCATCGGTAAAATTACACTCTATCCTGGTGCACCGAGCATCGTACCGGGAACAGCTGAGATGCTATTTCAGTTCCGTGATGCCGATGAAAATACTCTAAAACACCTTAAGTCACTGCTTGAGAAAATTATCCAGGCCGAAGACAACAATGGTCCCTGTGAAATTTCGATAGAGATGCGGGGGCGCAGTAATCCAGCTTTAATGGACGAGAGAATGCAATGTGAGATTGAAGCTGCAGCCGAGACTTCTGCCTCTGGAAAACACGTAAGAATGCCTAGCGGCGCTGGTCATGATGCGAGAACTATTGCCCAGGTATTACCCGCAGCGATGATGTTTATTCCAAGTATTGGAGGAATAAGCCATCACTATGCAGAAAACACGTCAGATGAAGATATTGCACTTGGAGCCCAGGTATATGTTGATGCTGTCACCCGCATCCTTGCTCCCCAAGCATGAGATGCCAGATGTGGAGCTGCAAACTCTCTATAACGTCATATCGTTCCAAACTTTTTATCGCAGAATCACATGAGGCCCCTCCCCTAAACAAAATCTTTTTAATTGGGTACTATATTGAAATGAAAAAACTCATCTTGACGCTTTGTATTGTACCTACGTGGATTCTTGGGAGTATCAGTGTGGGTGCAGGGAAGGAAATAATTTATCCTTCATGCCAAAAAAAATCGGACAACATTGCCATACAAAGACACTGCCTCGAGAGATATTTCGTTTTTAAGGGTCGTCCTGTTCATCCAAAAATTATTCAGGATCTAATGACTTGGTTGTCTGATAATGGGGACCAGGTAGTAGCAATTAACCTTGAGGACTCGCAGGGAGCTGATAGGTATTGTTGTGATGCCGATGTTACTCTCCAAGTAAATGCAGATGGTAAAACTTCCGTAAAAGCTGATCATAGCGGGGGTGGCTGGATAGCGTACATATTTCACGGTAGAACAACTAATGGCTTGTATTTTTTAGAGGTAAACGAAAACGGCGGAGGCTCCGGAGTATTTGGAACGCTTTTGATCTTAAAAGTAACTGAAGAAATTTATTTAAAGGAAAACACCGCACAAAATTTTGCCAAATATTCAAATCCAAAAATCGACAAATCACAGAAAAAAAGGCTTCACCTCAACAAAGTCGGCAAAGTTTTGCTGGGGGATCGTCAGGCACACAAAATTCAAATAATAGATGATTTCCTTGTCATAAATGGGAAGAAGATCCTCATTCCCGCCATGTAGATTCTAGCCTTTATCTAGGCACGTCTCACAACTCAATAGATTAGAAATAGTTCAATTAGATCCATTTAGGTTCATACTTTTAGAAAGATATTTTTAATAGGCTTTGAATGGCTAAATCATCTCAACACCATAGAGGAAAATAAAGCGAGTGCTCTGATTATTACACCAAACTGTGCAGCAGGGGGCTCACCGATGACACCACAAATGTGGGAGGGCATTAAACAAAACGCTTTAACTATTTTAATAGGTTTAGCCAGTATATTACTGAAACAAAATAATAAATATTAGTTTAATGACGGCTATTTTTTCAAGACAAACCCATTGTGCCGCCTTCGCTTCAGAATACTGCTACTAACAGCAGACAATTAATGGGATGCTGCGCACCCACAACTATCTCAGCACCTATAAACAACTAATAATTCTGCGAAGGCAGATGAACATGGCCCTCCATAATTCGTCTTGCGGTACGACCTAATGTTGCCCGCTTGACCACGTATTCATTGCCCTTTACCTCCACCTCTGTTTCGGTTTCGATAACACCTGCGGGATGACCGATACGTACAGTTTTATTATCTAATGTTTCAGGTCTGCACGCCTCATTAACGATTGTGCCTGGAAGTCTGCTTGCAACGCCGGTGCACACTGTGCTGGTGCCTGCATACGTCTTGTGCATCTGCTGCATGAACATCAAGCGGGAGACAAAGTCACACTCATGGGCCATGACCGTAACGCCACCAATCACATTTTCGTAATCCTGGGCCACGCCAATCATACCGATCAAGGGCGTCGCGGGGCTTTCTTCTCGACTATACTCCGGTCCCTTAATCATTCCCATAATAGCTGCCCCATGGGCACGAATATTTTCTAACTTATCGGTCAGCTCTACATTAGCATCTATTTCAGCCGCCGTTTCGGCTCCTGTTAACCCTAAGTCAACGGCACGCAGAAAAACATGTGCATTTCCAATGTCGACCAATGAAACCTCGATTTTCCCAACACCGGGCACGTCCAATACATCGATTGAATTACCTGTCGGCAGGAGTGCCCCAGCACTAGCACCAGCAGTGTCAGAAAAGTCCACTTGTATGCGCGCACCGGTGCCGGGCACGCCGGGAATAGAGAAGTTCCCTATTTCAACTGGACAACCATTTTCAACAGGGACCTCAACGTACAACATCCGGTCCAGATTAGTATTGTAAATACGCAGTGTTGTTACAGGAGAGACAGCTTCCACCATTTTTTCCCAAATAGCGAACGCACCGACCCCAGAGGTTAGATTACCGCATAGTGATCGATAATCCACTTCTGGTTTATCAATCTCTACCTGACCAAAAGTATAGGTAAGCTGAGCATCGTTTGCCCGTGGGTTATCTATAGGGGGCGGTCCAATAACACAAACCTTACTTGTAAGAGGGTCAGCACCGCCAAGGCCATTGATCTGACGTTTGTCTGGTGAGCCAAATATCCTCAGGATAGTCTTATCGCGCTCACCAGGCTCTGAAGACAAATCCGATTCCCTTAGATATATGCCTTTGCTCGTTCCTCCGCGAAGGATCATGCAGCGCACAGGATCAGACATGAACCTCTCCATTCCATTCTCTAAGAACATTACCAATATGTCCTTATTCTAAGCCTGCAAACCTATAATGGATCAAGCAATTATTTTACATCACTCCAAGCACGGTATGTCATCGTCTTATGCTGCTAACCCTTTTGCAAAAATGAGACTGCTATTAAAGAGAGTTTTGTATAAATGTGTTTTTTTCAGGCAAAGAAACCAACCCTTAATCAAACGAGTACGGTTCCGACTTCGCGCGATTGACATTCCGCAACCAAGCGCCGAATGTCTCGACGATTTTTTTGGAATGCAATAATTTACTTCAACAAGAGGAAATTTATTATGGATAAGGAACGATTTAATCTCGGCGTTAAACAACGTACCGCAGTGCTAGGAGAGGAGCGAGTGCAAGGAGCACTCATGGAGGCAAATGATTTCAACAAGCCATTTCAAGAGGCAATGACCGAATGGTGTTGGGGTTTTGGTTGGGGTGACGATACATTCGACAAGAAAACCCGTTCGATAATGAACCTGGTGATGATCGCAGCTCTGAACCGAATGGACGAGTGGGAATTGCATCTACGCGGTTCAGTGCGTACAGGAGTTACCCGCGACGAAGTGCGCTCGCTTATTCACGTTGTTGGTATCTATTGTGGTGTTCCAGCGGCGGTTTCGTGTTTCCGCATTGCCAATTTGGTTTTCAAGGAACTTGATGCAGAGTAATTAAACAGTGCCATCGACGCATTAGGATCCGGCAGAATAAAGCTGCGGGAAAATCAAACTTTCCAAAAGGACCAACATAATTATCGTGATCGAACCCCTACTGTTTTCAGTAGGGGTATCGCTTCTCAGGGGTTCCTAAGGCATGTTTTTTTATCTTCTATCTGACCTTTCGTACAACCCTGATCAGGGTCTATACTCCAGCATATTTCTGCAGGACTTGCAGAGCTCGTACCAGAGGGATCCGGGATTTGATATATCTCCTTTTAGCTTTAGGTCCGCCTATAATAGTGGCTGCCTGGTTTTATAAGAATGATAAGAACCCCGAACCGATGCTTCATACGGTCAAGGCAATTTTGTCTGGCGCCTTAGTTTGTCTCCCCGTTTTGCTAATTGCTGGATTATTTTTAGCGCCATTGCTTCTCTTAACGCCGATACTTGGCGGAATATTTCAAAACAATTCGTTGGTTTCTGGTTTTATCTTTGCATTTTTCTTGGCAGCCATACCCGAAGAATTTTTCAAATTTGTCTTCTTGAGACGTTATATAAATTCAGAAGAAGCAGATGAGCCCTATGATTTTATATTTTACGGAGCAATGATTTCGATCGGTTTCGCTGCCATAGAAAACGTAATGTATGTTTATCAATACGGCCTTGAGGTCGGCATTGCGAGAGCATTTACAGCGGTTCCGATGCATGCAATTTGTGGAGCGATATTAGGTTACGGCCTGCTGAAGAGGGGCAAACAAACACTCAAGAAAAAGTACTTCACTTGGGAGACAATAAAAAGAGCCTTAATTCTCCCGATAATCATTCATGGTTTGTATAATTGGCCTCTTATGACTTTTGACCACCACAATGCCAGCGACCCCCTAAAAATCGTATCAATACTTTTTTGGATTGGGGTTCTCATTTATCTCATAAAAAAATTTAGAAAGATAATGGCAGAAGTCAAAACAATGACGGCCATTTAGTCTTCCTGTGTTTCAACGAGATCATAATAATTCTTACTATCTGGTAACTTCCGACCTTAATCAAAATTACCCGTTTTTTCATGATTTATCGCATCTAAAACGCATGCAATAGTAATCCTGATAATTTCAGGGAGATATTCATTAATCGAATCTCCTGCTACCTTAATCAAAAAAGGACAAATGTGACCAACTATCGACCCAAGATAAGACTGACCATGTATGGTTCAATGTATTTGTGCGCCAGAAAGATATACAGAAAAGTAAAACCAATTGTAGCAAGAACCATCTGTGGCGGGGTGAGAACAAAATCTTTTATGTTCTCATCCAAAGGTTCCGGTTCTTTATTTTTGGCATTTCTTTTAAGTTGAAAACCAACCCACCAACGTCCGCATACTGCTACAGATGAGAGTGCCAAGCCTGAAGATACGAATATTGTAAACAACTGAACACCATAAATCATCCAAGTGTCACTCATATGCCACTTCCAACATCAAAAGTTAATTCGTGTTTTTTGCCATGACATTTTACTCCACTGAGGGCCATTACCCTGAATGGCCTTGCCAATACCACCGACGTTAACACAAGATAACAGACCAAATATAGTAAATGGGAAAATAAAAACTATTCAGCCATTTTTGCCAATTTAAAAATTTTTTATCTTTTACCTCTCCCATCGCGGCGGATTTTTTAATGTTCCAGCAAGTATATTGCTATTTTGAATCACACGTTGCATTTCATTTTTTATTATTGAGCATTTACCATCGCAAAAATCCTTAATAGAAAAAGAGATCATCTCTCTTTAAAACCTTCAACCCACGTCGTCTGAGTTCCGTGAGAATATCTTCTTCATATTCGGGTTCAATAAACCAGAATTGGCCGTTTAGCATCGTGTTTTCCTGCTGGCTCCCCTTCTTAAGGACATCTATGGGAGCCCATAATTCCTGTTGCTTTTGTAACCACTGTGGATAGTCTTCGTTTTAGGACTGCGGACATAGTTGACCAAGTCCACTTCGCCTGAAGGAGATGAAATTGTGAACAAATCATCCTTAGGACAATACGCCACAATACTCTGTTTGACGATTGCCGTGCTTTTTGGAAGTGTGGGGTTGTCTGCAGGTGCTGATTTCCAAAAAGGGCTTGATGCATATAGAAGCGGTAATTTTGCTGCTGCCTTGCGTGAATGGATACCACTTGCTGAAAAGGGAGATGCCGCTGCCGAAGGCAAAATGGGCCTAATGTACAGACACGGCCTCGGTGTACCAAAAAACAATAAGATTTCAATGAAGTGGTACAAGCTTGCTGCTGAACAGGGTCATTCAGATGCGAAGCTTATAATTGCTGCTGATAATGGTGATAAGGATGCTGCTTATAAACTTGGTGGTATTTACATTGGAGCACTCGGAGGAGGCGACTTTCCAACGGACAGAATAATGGCGAGAAAGTATTGGAAAATTGCGGCAGAACAGGGGCATTATGGAGCTCAAAAGATGATGAATATTTCTGTCCCATGGTGGAAACCTTGGAAGCTTTATGGATGGTGGCGATTTTGGTGAAGTGTGCTTCTTCCAAACTGGATAAGACGGGTGCAAGGCTAAAGAGAGCGACTACAAAAAAATGACACGTCGCTAGGTAATATCCTTTCGGCTTCTTCTTTATATGTCCATCCTTCTCGCTGTACATTTTGTCTAGTAGGTGGTTAACACTCATAATAAAAAACGCGATTTGATTACCATTCTATGGTATCCTGGTTATGGATGCGCAAGTTTTTAGGACGTTATCTTGGGAGATCATAGTGGGAGAAACCTTAATTGAAATTGTGCCCTCCGGTGATGCGTTGGGCGCAGAAGTGCTTGGCGTTGACCTGTCCAAACCACTAGCTGATGAAACCTTTTTGGCAATTGAATCAGCCTTCAACGAGCATTCCGTTATTTGTATTCGCAATCAGAATTTGGATCCTACGACATTTGTTGCTTATGCCAGTCGCTATGGTGAGCCCCAAAACTTGTACCTAAATAACTACGCCATGCCTGGTCATCCCGAAATTTTATATGTCTCAAACATTCAAGAAGACGGCAGGGACATTGGCCACGCCGATGCTGGGGTAGTTTGGCATTCCGATATGTCATTCGAAAAAAATCCGCCGCGGGCGACTGTATTGCACGCAAAGGAAGTGCCGGTAACGGAAGATGGCACGATTTTAGGTGATACTTTATTTGCTAGCGGCGTTAGGGCTTATGAGTCTCTAAGCGATGAAATCAAGGAAAGCCTCAAAGGCAAGCAAGTCGTGCATGACGTGCTAGGCCGTCGTCGTGAAACAGGAAGCGGTAAACAGGATAATGACAAACGTAAGTCGGTGCCGGTGATAAGACACCCGGCTGTGCGGACCCACCCCTACACGGGCAAAAAGGCGCTCTACGTTTTTAAGGGAGAGTGCGTTGATATTGATGGCATGGAGACTGAGGATGCTGTGTCATTGATTGACGAGCTAGCAATGACCGTTATTCGCGAAGAATTCATTTATCGACATAAATGGCAGGTGGGCGATATTTTGATGTGGGATAATTGCGCGGTTCAGCATCTCGCTATCCATGATTATGAATTACCGATGCGGCGTATGATGTGGCGTACCACCGTCGGTTACACGGATGTTTACGAATAAATAATTCCATTAAATCCAAGGTTTGCGAAAGAACAAGTTGAACGGTTCAGCAACTCAAGCAAAAAAACATTATGGGTTTTGTAATGCGCATCAGATAAATCTAAATGTTTAGCCATATCCTTTTCTCCATAAATATAATGTTTGTCGAACTCGCCTCGTCATTTGTCGTTTTCAAAGTAACTGATGGATTATGTCTCGTGCGGCACCTCTTGTCGGTACTAAATAGACGGCGTCTGCTCTAAAATAGGAAATATTCGAACAAA
>JAYZAS010000012.1 GCA_036339585.1 Pseudomonadota bacterium | reverse complement strand
CGCAAGACCCAGCAATATTGTATAGGTAAAAATTTTGACAATACTGGTGCATTCGGGCCCGATTTTGTTACCGCGGATGAGGTGCCGCCAGGTGGAGCTGGTCTCTCCATTCAGTCACGTTTGAATGGTCAGGTCATGCAGGACGACAATACTTCAAATATGATATTTGATATTGCAGAAGCATTGATGCTGCTTACCGAATGCCTAACTTTGGAACCGGGTGATATTCTTGTAAGTGGTACGCCCTCCGGCGTAGGGCACGCGCGCCGGCCCCCAGTTTGGATGCGTAGCGGCGATACGATTGAGGTAGAAATTGAGGGGTTGGGAGTTCTTCAAAATCCAATTGTTGATGAAAATTAAACACAAAAGGTTTTTTAGCCGATTACTATGAAGCCTACAAAAAGCTTGTAGGTATAGCAAAAACCAATTTTTTAAAGTGGATCTGCGGTGAAACTGCGGTTTAACTTTTAGAAAATGCATTTCTGTACTGATGTACTGCAAATAAAAAAGGTGGTCGAGGAGTAACCATTTTTTAAATTGAGCCAAACTGCAAAATGGATCAAACATCAGCAGATATGGCCTCAAAAAAACCAGCTATGCAGAGAGTTTGGAATCATGAATTACACAACGCTTGGCGACACTAGATTAAAAGTAAGCGTGGCAGGGCTTGGTTGCGGTGGCAATAGTAGATTGGGGATGCGCGTAGGGAGAACAGAAGCTGAGTCAGTGAGGCTTGTCAAAGTTGCTTATGATCTTGGCGTAACGCTTTTTGACACAGCAGAGTCATACAAAACAGCACCGATAGTAGGAAAAGCGTTGAAAGGATACGACCGGCAAAAGTTTGTGATATCCACCAAATGTAACATCGGAGGCGCTAATTCACCTCGAAGTGGAAATGATGTAGTGAAGAAACTTGAGGATGGACTTCGGGAACTTCAAACCGATTATGTGGACATTTTGCATATGCATGGTGTTCATCCAACTCGCTACGAACAGGTTATGCAAGACATATTGCCAGCGTTAGAAAAGGCCAAAATAGATGGTAAAGTAAGATTTCTCGGGATCACAGAAACGTCTCCTAATGACCCAACGCATGAGATGTTGAAGCGAGCCGTTGATGATGAGGTTTGGTCTGTGATTATGCTTGGGTACAATATGATGAACCAAACCGCGCGCGCGAAACTTTTCCCTAATATTTTAAACAAAAAAATAGGGACACTACTAATGTTTGTTGTGCGCAATATTTTCAGCCAGCCTGAATATTTGCGACAAACAGTCAGACAATTAGCCGAGGAAGGAAAGGTACCGGATGCGATGGCGAAGAAAGACAACCCATTAGATTTTTTAATTCACGATAATGGGGCTAAAAGTCTCACCGATGCGGCTTACAGATTTGTTCGGCATGAGCCTGGTGTAGATGTGGTTCTTTTTGGCACGGGCTCTGAGGAGCATCTGAGGGAAAATATTAGGTCTATTAACAGGGGCGCCTTGCCGGCCGACGATATCAAAAGACTTCATAGTATCTTTGGCGGGCTTGTGGGTATTGGTTTTGATTTGCCCGACAAAGGTTCGAGTATCGGGGTTATAAAATAGCAGGTCATCGGTATTTTATCTAAATAATCATTCCCTCTATAGCTTGTTCGTCAATTCTGATGCCTAGTCCCGGTGCATCTTGAACACGTAATTTTCCGTCGACAGCGGTGGGGGGATTTTCAGCAACGTCTTTTGCAACATATTGACATGTAACACTAACGTCCCAATCGACTTGAGGTGCTGCAATTGCCAGATGAATGATTGCGGCGCTAGCAACAGCTGTCTCCGCTACTTTTCCTGCTATATTAACGTGTAGTTTGAGGTCATTAGCACTATTAGCCGCTTCTAACATGCGAGTGAGCCCACCTAACTTTATTGCTTTCAGCCCAACACCGGTTGCGGCCTTTTTTTCAAAGTGCCTGGTGATATCAGAAAGACTTTGGATTCCCTCGTCTGCGCAGACACCCGCTGGTCCGGCCGCTGCCGTAATGTGGGCCATTCCGCTTAAATCTTTAGAATCAATTGGTTGTTCAATGAAGTCTATGCCAGCGCTCTGCGCAGCTCGTGCAAATTCAACAGCATCCTCGAAGGTAAGGCCCATATTCGCATCCGCAGAGATGCGCGGAAATGTTCCTACTGCTTTACGCACGGCTCTACACCGGTCAAGGTCATCACTGATCGTATTAATTCCAGCCTTGATCTTGAAAGCCGTAAAACCCTCTTGTGACTTCCGTCTAGCAGTGAGGGCGTCTTTTTCAATTTCATTTGCAGCTAACATCCAAAGGGCCGATACATGATCGCGTTTTTTACCGCCAAGCAATTCATAAACCGGCAGATGGTCACGTTTCCCTACTAAGTCATAGATTGCAATATCGAGGGCAGCGATGGCTCCATGGTTTCCTACAATCATTGGTGTTACGATGTCCATAAATACCTGTGGATCAGGAATTTCGAGCCCTTCAAGTAATGGAACAAGATACGAAACCGCAGCTATCATGCCAGGCACAGTTTCGCCATTCATCATCGGGGCCTCTGAAGCTTCACCCCATCCGATATTTCCGTCGGTGTCCTCGATCCGAACAAGCATGCTCTTTGCGCTCGTGTATTGACCCTTGGCCATTTTGATTGGCTCTATCAGCGGGGCTGCGATACCAACTGGAACGATTGATCTTATTTTCACATTGATCACCTTACGCTATTCAGCTGTTTTTCATATAAAGCAAGCAGTCATTTGTTTACTGAATCCACAACATTAGAGCTAGAGTTCTTATTTTCCTAAAACAAATAATAAGTTCATTTCAAATTCAAGTTAGGCGAATCTAAAACCTCTGGTATTAAATTCTGTCGCTATCGGTGTCATTGACAAAACTGATTTATAAAATTGAATCCCCTCGATATGGGTCCAATTCTGGTGGCTTACACAGCGAATTATTTATCAGCTAAATAAAAATATATTTCAGGAATATTACGGATGGAAGATATCACTATTTTAGGGGAAACAGCTGGCTCTCTGCTTAAAGCGCGAAAAGAGACAATTGCTGTAGCTGAATCATCGACGGGAGGCCTCATTTCATCGACATTGTTGGCGGTTCCAGGCGCGTCGGAATTTTACCTGGGTGGAGCTGTCGTCTATACCGCTCGAGCTCGAGAAGCATTTTTTCGGATAAAACAAGATGAAGTCGATAGGGCGGGATTTCGTAGCGCGACAGAGCCTTACGTTGCCCTTCTCGCAGCACGGTGTAAAACTGTACTTGCTGCTGACTGGGGGATCGCCGAGAGTGGAGCCTCTGGACCGTTTGGTAATCGCTATGGTGACCCTGCAGGTCATACGGTACTCGCGATTTCAGGAGCATATAATTGTACGCGTAGCATGATAACTGGGAGTGATAACCGGGCATTCAATATGTCTGCATTTACACGGGCAGCTCTGGAATTGCTTATAGAGATGTTAGAGGCAAAATAATTAAAAGCGCGTGATTATGCCGCAGTTTTTCGTCCTTCAATATTCCTTCGTAAATTCAATAGCTTGGCACAAAATTTTCCGATAGGTTATAAGGGTGTGTTGACTGGTAACTTGATACCATTGAGGTATTTAACTAGCTTTAGTACAGGTAGCCTAAACAAGAACGCAGGTTGATCATGTTTTGCGCTTGCTGAAAGATGTCTATTCCCGTTCAGCCTAAAAGTTTAGACGAAAATGGGTAAACATATCGTTGACTGGGTGGCATTTAAAAGTAGTTCAAAGCACAAAATAATCTCGTTAGAGCTCCGTTTTTTGCGCCATTAGCAAGTCTCGGGCTTGACGATTAAAGGGGAATGAAGAGTTGTCTAATCGAGGCCAGCGTAACATTACCGGCTTTCCAAAGTCTCAAGGTCTCTACGACAGTCGTAATGAGCACGACGCTTGCGGTATCGGTTTTGTTGCCAACCTGAAGGGTGTGAAAAGTCACAAAACAGTTCAACAAGGACTGCAAATTTTACGTAACATCACCCATAGAGGGGCCGTGGGTGCTGACCCAAAGGCTGGTGATGGAGCGGGCATTCTCATTCAAATCCCAGATGAATTCATGCGTTCAGACGGTGCTAGTTTGGGTTTCGATTTGCCCGTCGTTGGTGAGTACGCTGTTGGTGCAATATTTCTGCCGCAAGACGATAATTTGCGTAATGCTTGCGAGCAAATTCTTGAGCAATATATAGTTGCAGAAGGGCAAATATTGCTCGGTTGGCGCGACGTCCCAGTGGATAATAGCGATCTGGGTTATTCTGTGAAACCTACGGAACCCCGGATCAGGCACATCTTTATTCAGCGAGGTAAAGAGTGCAAGGACACTAACACATTCGAACGTAAACTCTTTGTCATCCGAAAACAGGCCGAGGTTAAGATCGATGCCTTAGGGGCGGAATACGCAGATTTTTACGTGGCCTCACTTTCTGCCCAAACACTTCTTTATAAAGGGATGGTTTTAGCCGACCAAGTGGGTGTTTACTACCTCGATTTGCAAGACAGCCGCCTCAAGTCCGCGCTAGCACTTGTTCACCAAAGGTTTTCGACGAATACCTTTCCAACATGGAAGTTGGCTCAACCCTTACGCATGATCTGCCACAATGGTGAAATAAACACTGTTCGTGGAAATACCAACTGGATGAACGCGCGTCGCGACTCTATTGCGTCGAAATTGTTTGGTGATGATTTGCACAAAGTCTGGCCACTCATTGCTGAAGGCCAGTCTGACTCTGCGTGTTTCGATAACGCCCTAGAGCTTCTTTTAAGAGGAGGGTACTCACTTGCACACGCAATGATGCTTTTGATTCCTGAAGCTTGGAACGGCAATAAGTTGATGGATGAAACGCGCAGGGCTTTCTACGAATATTATGCCGGCCTTATGGAGCCATGGGACGGCCCCGCCGCAGTTGCATTTACAGATGGAACGCAAATTGGCGCGACCCTTGATCGCAATGGATTGCGTCCAGCACGATACCTCGTAACCAACGATGATACCGTTCTAATGGCATCCGAAATGGGCGTAATGCCAGTTCCGGAAGAGACGATTATAAAGAAATGGCGTTTGCAACCGGGCAAAATGCTTCTCATAGACCTTGAGAAAGGCCGCATCATTGATGACTCGGAAATAAAAACACAACTGGCGACAGAACATCCTTATGAAGAGTGGCTCGAAAAAAGTCGCATGCCTCTGCGTAAATTACCGCCCCAGCCTCTAGATCAACAGTCAATATTCAATGATCCACAAATACTCAACAGGCAACAGGCGTTCGGTTACACACAGGAAGACCTAAAGTTTCTAATGACACCAATGGCTGCAACTGGGCAAGAAGCGATCGGTTCAATGGGCTTAGATATTCCGACAGCGCCCTTTTCAGAGAAACCCAAACTGCTTTACGCCTATTTCAAACAGCTTTTTGCTCAAGTCACCAACCCACCAATAGATCCTATTCGTGAAGAGTTAGTGATGTCGCTCAGTTCATACATCGGGCCTCGTCTAAATTTGCTTGGCCTCGAACACTATCCTGAATATCGTCGGCTTGAGGTTAGGCAGCCTGTTTTAACAGATGAGGGGCTTGCCAAAATCCGGGCTATTGGTGACATAACAAGCGGAAAATTCCGGTCTATAACCCTTGACATTACATATCCTGCGGAGGAGGGAGCAAGCGGGATGCGTCATGCCATTGAGCAGCTACGCAACAGTGCCAAGGAAGCCTGCAATAACGGATACAATATTGTAATCCTGAGTGATCGGCATATCGGAGCAGAGCGAGTTGCAATTCCTGCATTGTTAGCTACTGGGGCGGTACACCATCACTTGGTACGCAAAGGTTTGCGGACTAGCGTCGGGCTTGTTGTTGACACAGGAGAAGCACGAGAAGTTCACCACTTTTGTCTGTTGGCAGGGTATGGGGCAGAGGCAGTAGTTCCTTACCTCGCATTTGAGACGCTTTCTGATTTGAAAAATGAAATGCCCGATAAGCTAAACGACAAAGAGATCCGATCTCGTTATGTAAAGGCGATAGGTAAAGGCATGCTTAAAGTCATGTCAAAGATGGGTATATCGACTTATCAATCGTATTGTGGGGCGCAGATTTTTGATGCAGTCGGTTTATCCAGTGAATTCCTTGATGAATATTTCTTTGGCACTCATTCCGCTATAGAAGGTGTGGGACTTGAGCAAATTGCAGAGGAAACAGTGCGCCGCCACGCTATTGCCTACGGTGATGTTCATATATTTCGTAACTTTTTGGATGTTGGTGGGGACTATGCTTATCGTATCCGCGGTGAGCAACACTTCTGGACACCGGAAACTGTAGGGCACCTTCAACATGCTGTACGTGCGGAAGGAGCTGAGGATTACGCCACTTTTGCAAAAATTGTGAATGCGCAGACAAAACGTATGATGACAATACGTGGGTTAATGGACTTGAAGCCTATTGGTCCCGCTGTGCCGATAGAAGACGTCGAGCCAGCGAGCGAAATTGTAAAACGTTTTTCCACAGGGGCCATGTCATTCGGATCTATCTCAAGGGAGGCCCATACAAATTTAGCAATAGCAATGAATCGTATCGGTGGTAAATCTAATACTGGTGAGGGGGGCGAGGAGCCAGATCGCTTCACACCGATGCCCAACGGAGATTCCAAAAGATCATCCATTAAGCAAGTCGCCTCAGGTAGGTTTGGTGTGACCACGGAGTATCTCGTTAACTCCGATATGATGCAAATTAAAATGGCTCAGGGTGCGAAGCCGGGGGAGGGGGGGCAACTGCCCGGACATAAAGTCGATGCCGTTATTGCGAAAGTTCGTCGATCAACCCCGGGCGTGGGGCTTATATCGCCGCCGCCACATCATGATATCTATTCAATCGAAGACTTGGCGCAGCTTATATACGATCTAAAGAATGCAAACCCAATGGGTGACGTGAGTGTAAAACTTGTCTCTGAAATCGGAGTGGGGACAATAGCAGCGGGTGTTTCAAAGGCGAAAGCGGATCATATCACAATTTCGGGTTTTGAGGGAGGCACCGGCGCCAGTCCTCTTACTTCTATTGCGCATGCTGGCTCGCCTTGGGAAATTGGGCTTGCAGAGACACACCAAACATTAGTGTTAAACGGTTTACGAACTAGAATAGCAGTACAGGTCGACGGTGGGTTGCGGACTGGTCGGGACGTTGTCATTGGAGCTTTGCTCGGTGCGGACGAATTTGGTTTTGCGACCGCGCCACTTATTGCTTCGGGCTGTATCATGATGCGCAAATGCCATCTTAATACTTGCCCAGTCGGAATTGCTACAACCGACCCGGAGCTTAGGAAACGCTTCACCGGCAAACCAGAACACGTCATCAACTATCTTTTCTTCGTTGCTGAAGAGGTGCGTCAGTTGATGGCAGAGTTAGGATTTAGCACCATGGATGAGATGGTGGGGCGCATGGATTGCTTAGATCAGCATGAGGCACTTGAACATTTTAAAGCAAAGGGCCTCGACTTTAGCCGGCTCCTCCACATGCCAGATTCTAATGGCGCTCCTGTTTATAACTGTGAGCGTCAGGATCACAATCTCGATGATGTGCTAGATCAAAAGCTGATAATCGAGGCGGCTCCCGCTCTTTCTGGTGGTGCAGGTGTTCACATCGAGGCCAAAATCAAAAATACTGACCGGTCTGCCGGCGCCATGCTGTCTGGCGAGGTTGCGAGACGATATGGGCACAAGGGGTTACAAGACAAAACCATACAAATTAAACTGCATGGTATCGCAGGCCAAAGTTTTGGCGCCTTTCTTGCGAAGGGAATTGAAATAGAACTCACCGGTGAAGCTAACGATTATGTTGGTAAAGGGCTCAGCGGCGGGAGGCTTATAGTCAAGCCACCTAAAGAATGTAAAATCGTTCCCGAGGAAAGCATAATCGTTGGTAACACAGTTCTTTACGGAGCTATCGAAGGCGAGTGTTTTTTTCGCGGTGTTGCGGGCGAACGGTTTGCAGTCCGTAATTCAGGTGCAGTAGCAGTCGTCGAGGGAGTTGGCGATCATGGTTGCGAATACATGACAGGCGGTGTGGTCGTTGTAATTGGTCCTACGGGCCGCAATTTTGCTGCCGGTATGTCGGGTGGCGTCGCCTATGTCTTGGATGAGTTGGGAGACTTTGATCTGCGTTGTAATATGGCTATGGTAGAGCTTGAGCCTGTTCCTGAAGAGGCAGTGTTGTTGGAGAAGTTAGCGCATCAAGGGGGTGACCTTGAAACGCATGGGCGTGTGGATGTCATGCACGACATGACGCGTAATGACGCAAAGCGAATTCATCATCTGATAAGCAGACACCTTCATTACGCCGGATCTGAACGGGCTTGGCACATACTTGATAATTGGGAAGAGTATCTTCCAAAGTTCGTTAAGGTTATGCCTGTTGACTACCGTCGTGCACTAGAGGAAATGCAGCAAGCTCAGGGAAATGATCCAGAGCTAGATCTAACTGCAGAGGGAGCGTAGCTATGGGAAAAGTAACCGGCTTTCTTGAAATAGACCGTCACGACCGGAAATATGAGCCGGCGGGCGACCGTGTAAGGCATTTTCGGGAATTTTTGATCCCCATGGACAATCGCGAGGTAGCGCAACAAGGCAGTCGGTGTATGGATTGCGGTATACCGTATTGTCATAATGGTTGCCCTGTTAACAATATAATACCTGACTGGAATGATCTTGCTTACAAGGAACAATGGCGGGATGCATTAGAAGTTCTTCATTCCACCAACAACTTCCCGGAGTTTACTGGTCGAGTGTGTCCAGCTCCGTGTGAAGAGGCATGTACGTTAAATATTAATGATAGCCCTGTCACAATTAAAACAATCGAATGTACCATAGTGGATACAGGCTGGAAAAATGGGTGGATTGAGCCACAGGTTCCAGAGATTAAAACTGACAAAAAGATTGCTGTTGTGGGGTCTGGGCCGGCTGGCATGACTTGCGCTCAGCAACTCGCTCGCGTGGGGCACGAGGTGACACTTTTTGAAAAGTCTGCCAAGGCTGGCGGTCTTCTGCGTTACGGTATTCCAGATTTCAAGATGGAGAAACATCTCATTGATAGGCGAGTTGAACAAATGGCAGCTGAAGGAGTAATTTTTCGTATGAATACTCACATCGGCCAAGATGTTGACTCTGACAAATTATTAGAGGACTTCGATGCTGTAATCCTAACCGGTGGATCAGAAAAAGGTCGTGACTTGCCTGTTCCGGGGCGGAAATTAGATGGCATTGAGTTTGCGATGGATTTTCTTCCGCAACAAAATCGGCGGGTAGGGAAAGAGCCATTGGGTTTGGTCAAGCCCATAACAGCCGAAGGTAAAAATGTTGTGGTCATTGGCGGCGGCGATACTGGGTCGGATTGCATTGGAACGTCTTTTCGGCAGGGGGCTGTGTCAGTAACTCAACTTGAAATTATGCCGATTCCTCCTGAGACACCAGACAAAGGAACGACTTGGCCCTTTTGGCCGTTAAAATACCGTACGTCATCAAGTCAGGCAGAAGGCGCTGAGCGGGACTTTAGCGTTGCTACAAAGGAGTTCATAGGTTCTGAGGGTAAAGTAGAAAAACTTCGTATCGTCAGGCTGGACAAAGATATGAAGGAAATACCTGGCAGTGAATTTGAGCTTGATGCTGATTTGGTTCTCTTGGCCATGGGATTTGTCCATCCCGTACATGAGGGTATGTTATCTGAAATGGGTGTGGCCTTAGACGAGCGGGGTAATGTTGAGGCTAATACACAAGATTATCAGACAGCTATCCCTAAGGTATTTGCAGCAGGTGACATGCGCCGCGGCCAGTCATTGGTTGTCTGGGCTATTCGCGAAGGACGGCAGTGTGCGAGAGCCGTTGATAAATTTTTGATGGGAAAGACGGCACTTCCCAGATAATCTGAGATATTAATAAAATTAAGCAATGTCAAACGCTACGCATGGCGATCTTTTTATTTTCATGAGGACGGTAGTGTAAGTAACTTTTAGTTCTTTTTTTAAATCATTAGGCCTCAAGTGCTCAAGGTGAGGAATTAAAATGCACAGTTAACCCCGCACCTTGATTTTGGCATCCATGTACCATCAAGCAGGTCTAGATCTGTTAGCTCAGTTCACCGATCTAATGATCTTGGAGGGTGCTACAGAGACACGTATCATGTCTGCAATTAAAGACGCGAGTGCTGTTTTCGTCTGATACCCCAGTAAGTTGTAGGCTACGGCTATCAAATCTAGTGAAAATGTTGTCGTTGTTAGTACATCCGGACGTGGCACTGACTCTATTGACCTTGAGGCAGCCAGTGCAGCGGGTATTGCCGTAGTTAACGAACCTGGCGTGGGCCGTATACCAGTTTCTGAACACACGTTGGCCTTGCTGCTGGAGCTGGCTTAGCAAGTGCGTCTTTCGGACCAAGAAAATAGGGCGGGAGGGGGATTTGGGCAGGGTGCAATATCGAGCGCTTCCACCTGCAGGGGCGTTCAATGGGGATAATCGGTTGTGGGGACATAAGTGCCGAGGTCTCTCGCAAATGCAGTGTTGGGTTTGGTATGGATGTCTTCGTCTATGATCCCTTTATCAGTGAGTTGCCGTCTACAATTGGCCCTGCGAAACAACTGAAGTCATTAGACGAAATGTTACCACTGGCGAATTTTATTTCAGTCCATGCGGAACTTAATGACTTGACCAATAAAAAAGGTGGATCGTTCATTTCTTAAATCAATGCGCAAAGATGCCTATTTTCTCGATACTGCACGTAGCGGGATTGTTTTTCAGTCAGATTTGGTCGAAGCTTTGAAAGAAAATTGGATTGCTGGTGCAGCCTTGGATGTATTCGAAGAAGAACCCATTCCTTTTGAAAGTCCATTAAATCGTTAAGATAATCTTGTTATGACTGCTCACACCTGCTGGACTTACGGTTGAGGCGAAGAAAGAGCTCTTCCTCTCGGCCGCGTCTCAAATTCTTCAAGTTCTCAGGGGAAAGAAACCAAAGCATTTAGTCAACCCGAACATTTGGCGTTCTACTGTCCCTATTACATAAGAGGCTCTTTATTTTTGAAAAGACATTTGAAAACATTTTTTCGGTGAGGCGGCCGGTGTTTGTGTTGTAACGTGAACAATGATAGCTGTCTGCCAACCAAATGCCGTTTTCAAGATCATGGAAGGCACTATGGGTAAATTTTACGGCGCTTTGTTTTAGACCTCGACTAGCGAGGACAGCTTTGTGTGCTAGGGTGCCGAGAGCCAGAATGACTTTTAGATTTTTCATTAATGCTATTTCTGACACTAAGAAGGGTCGGCAATTTGTAGTCTCGGCACCTACTGGCTTGTTTTCGGGCGGTACGCAGCGGACAGCGTTTGTGATGCGAGTGTCAATAAGAGTTAGCCCGTCATCCGCATTAGCGTTGTAAAAACCTTCAGCAAAACCATGCTTGATGAGAGTCGAATAGAGAAGGTCACCAGCATAATCGCCGGTGAATGGGCGCCCTGTCTGGTTTGCACCCTTTAAGCCGGGCGCAAGTCCAACAATCAAAAGGCCAGCGTCTAACTCGCCAAAACTAGGTACTGGCGCATTGTAAAAATTTGGATAAAGTTTATCATTATTCTCACGAAAGCGAACCAGTCTTGGACAGAGTGCGCAATTAATACTCGGTTGGTGAATAATCAATTGCTGATCATCAGCAATCGTTTTCGATAATACTCCGTTCCGCGAATGTGTTACTAAATTGATCATCTTTTGTAATTTGCAGCTACTCTTCAGTATTCTAAGGTCTACGTGTAATTTCCCTGAAATGATGTTTCAAAGCCGCAAAGAAAGCTACTTGTTTACGCAACCATTCGCTGTTGATATCAAGATACCCTTAAAACCTTAACTTGAGCTAATTTTTGTTGCGCTGCCTCAACTGATTGGGAAGAAACCCCATCCTTTAAAAATAAGATACATAATTACGCTGATCAAACAACACCAACATGTCTACTGCAAGTTTAATATCCATATCACCCTTATTTGCTTGTTTCGCAGTGGCATCACTGAATCCTTGATCGCAGTTCGTATTGATAGCAAAACCATTGTAATCCAAACACTTAAAAAGTGGGCCACAACGCGAATAATCCTGCTCTTCCATGATTTCTGTATATAAGTATGCGCTAATTGCGCGTGCAGGGGCAGAAAACGGCAATAGAAATTTATTAAATATAATTAAACATTTCTTATATTTGCAAAAGGCACAATATAAATACAAAGTTTGTTGAAAAAATACCTTTTTTGACGCATAAAATTTTTTATATATTACTCAAATAAAAAAATTCCTAATTTGTTATTTAATATGAGCTGTTGTTACTTATTATTATAAATTTTTCCATCGATTATTTGCAATTAAGATTATTAAATAGAAATTCTCTTGCATAAATTTTTATTTTTGGCCGCAAAGGCAAAGTTGGATTTTTAATTTCGCAAAAACTCTTGTGTTTTTTGTTTTGCCCGACCTATAACCTTAACCTATATGGACTTTGTGAGGAGATCGGGCATGGCGCGGGTTACTGTTGAAGATTGTATCGAGCGCGTTACTAATCGCTTCGAGTTGGTGTTACTTGCTGGACAGCGTAGTCGCAATATATCAGCTGGTGGTGAGCTGACTGTTGAGCGTGACAATGACAAAAATCCTGTAGTAGCGTTACGCGAAATTGCTGATCAAACTGTTGAGTTGGAAGAGCTTCGTGACTCGCTGGTGAAGGGGCTTCAAAAGGTTGCGGAAATTGATGAACCAGAAGAAGACGAATTGATGGAATACATGGTTTCGGCGATGGGCAGTGACGATGAAACTCGTAACCGTGATACAGCTATATCCGAAAGTGCCGACGCTGGTGTTTCACCAAACGTATAATTTAGAAGCCTTTTCTGTTATTATCATCAAGTTGCTTTTAAGCCCCGTTTTTACGGTGCATTCCTAATATGTTGCGCCAACAAGAACTTATTGAGCGTGTTCGTCGTTATGACCCAAGCGCGGATGAAGCGGCGCTGAATGAAGCTTACGTATTTTCCATGAGGGCACACAAATTACAAAAACGTGCCTCAGGTGATCCGTTTTTTTCGCACCCAGTTGAGGTAGCCGGGATACTCTCTGAAAAGAAGCTCGACTCAGCCTCCATAGTAACTGGTTTACTGCATGATACGGTTGAGGATACACTTGCTACGTTGCCTGATATTGAGGGGCGGTTTGGAAACGAAATAGCACGTCTTGTGGACGGCGTTACCAAATTGAGCAGGCTGGAATTACAATCAGGTGGCACGAGGCAGGCCGAAAATTTCCGCAAGCTTGTTCTTGCTATGTCAGATGATATTCGGGTCTTAGTTGTGAAGTTAGCAGATAGACTGCATAACATGCGCACTCTGCATCACATTAAAAATAATGGTAAACGGAGGCGTATTGCCCTTGAAACAATGGAAATATACGTTCCATTGGCACAACGCATCGGTATTCGAGATTGGCAAAACGAACTAGAAGACCATGCATTCCGCGAACTCAACCCTGATGCATGGGAGTCAATTACTAAGCGGCTAGCCTTTTTGCACTCAGGTTCTGATGATGTGACTAGTCGAATAATCGATGCCTTGCGGCGTGATTTGGCAAACATGGATCTTGAGGCTGACGTCTACGGCCGACAAAAAACTCCCCATTCAATTTGGCGCAAGATGCAGCGGAAATCAGCAAGTCTTGAGCAGCTTAATGACGTAATGGCTTTTCGTATTGTTGTGAGGACGACAGAGGAGTGTTATAGGGCACTTGGCTGCATTCATAGCAAGTATCCGCTCGTCGCAGGCCGCTTCAAGGACTATATTTCTCTGCCAAAACAGAATGGGTATCAGTCTATTCATACAGATGTTATTGGACCCGAAAATCAGCGTATAGAGATGCAGATCCGCACGTTAGAGATGCACGATGTAGCTGAGCTGGGTGTGGCTGCTCACTGGCAATTCAAAGAGGGTGTTAAACCTGTGCGGCGTACTGAGGGTCGTCAGTACCGTTGGCTTCGGGAGCTATTGGAAATACTTGAAAACGCTGGTGGCCCAGAGGAGTTTCTTGAACATACGCGCATGGAAATGTTTAGCGATCAATTATTCTGTTTTTCACCCAAAGGTGACCTTCAAGTTCTGCCAAAGGGAGCAACGCCAATTGATTTCGCCTACGCGGTGCATACTGATGTGGGAAATCGGTGCGTTGGAGCAAGAATTAATGGCCGCATGATGCCGCTTCGCACACTTTTGAGGAATGGTGACCAGGTAGAGGTTATGACTTCTGACTCACAAGTGCCCTCACCTGGGTGGGCGAGTTTTGTAGTAACTGCTAAGGCGCGATCTTGTATTCGTCGATTTGTACGGTTGCAGCGAATAGATGAATACTGTCGAATGGGACGAGAGATTATTAATAAAATTTTTCAGCAAGAGGGCTATGTCCTCACACAGACAGCAATGCAAGATATTTTGAGCGACTTCGATTGCGATAAGGTAGAGGGCTTATATTCTCTTGTCGGTCGAGGTAAAGTAGCAGGTCATCAAGTTCTCAAGTCAGTTTATCCAACCGCAAAAACAGGTTGTTCTCTTAAGCTATCTGAGGATGTGGCAGTGGCCCGGGCAGGAGAACATTCGATTGAACTTGTTGGTCTCGCCCCCGGAATGGAAATCAATTTAGGGGACTGCTGTCATCCGATACCCGGAGATAGAATAATAGGTATATCAACCACTGGCAAAGGGATTACTATACATACGATTGATTGTGAGGCCCTAGAAAGTGTTGCGGAAATGCCGGAAAGATGGATGGAGGCAAATTGGTCAATTGATGAAAAAAAATCGGCAGTATTTGTGGGCCGGATTC
The DNA here is from genome assembly GCA_036339585.1 of Pseudomonadota bacterium. Taxonomy (NCBI): domain Bacteria; kingdom Pseudomonadati; phylum Pseudomonadota; species Pseudomonadota bacterium. Next base: position 167,661 of record JAYZAS010000012.1, on the reverse strand, counting down.
GAGTAATACTAGCCAATGAAGCCGGCGCTTTAGGATCTTTATCAACAGTTGTTGGGCGCGATGGTGGAAATATTAGTAATCTCCGTATAACAGACAGGTCCCCAGATTTTTTTGAGCTATTCGTTGACATTGAAGTAAACGATGCAGGCCACATGTCAGATATTATCGCAGCGCTGAGAGCAACTGAAGTAGTGCGTGGAGCCGAACGTGCGGGGAGTTGATTACGGTCTCAGGAAACATACAATTTATTCTGCAAGTACATGGTCGGTTGGGACAAAGGATCAGAAAACCCTTAATGTTTAAGCGAAGAGCAAAATCAAGCCTGCCAAGTCGTGTTGCTAATGTTCTGTGGCCCACAATTGGTTGGCGTAGATCATTTATCTACATTCGGCATCGGCTAGGACGTTTGCCTGGTACCCCGTTCAGCATAGCGGCTGGATTCGCTTGCGGGGCTGCAGTATCCTTCACTCCTTTAGTAGGGTTACATTTTTTTCTTGGCGGTATTTGGGCATGGTTGATACGTGCAAATGTGATTGCCTCGGCAATAGGGACTGCAGTAGGTAACCCATGGACATTCCCTTTCATCTGGATGTGGCTTCATCAATTGGGAAATTGGATGGGAGCAGCAGGCGCTAGCGCCTCACCTGAAAAACTAGATTTTGGCATATTTTTTTCGCATATGATCAATGGAGTGTTGATGGGTGATATAGATTATTTGATGGAGACGATTTGGCCAGTATGGTGGCCAATGATGGTTGGTGCTATTCCATCAATGCTAGTTGTTTGGTTTGGATCATATTTGCCGCTTAAATCGCTAATACAATCCTATCATGTTGCCCGTCGCCAACGAATGAGTAGGAAAAGCCGAACAAATGAAAAGGGGTAGACTTCCATGTCAAAACGGTTTTTAAGACTTGGGGTAAACATCGATCATGTAGCGACCGTCCGAAACGCGCGTGGGGGGGATCATCCAGACCCTATTCGTGCGGCTCAAAAGGCCATAGTAGCTGGAGCAGATGGTATAACAGCGCATCTGCGTGAGGACCGGCGACATATTAGGGACAGGGATGTTACGCGACTGCGTAACACTATTAACAAGCCGCTTAATCTTGAGATGGCGGCAACAGATGAAATGATCGGAATCGCGCTCGACGTGAAGCCAAATGCTGTTTGTATTGTCCCTGAAAAACGGGAAGAGCAGACAACGGAGGGGGGTCTTGATGCTGGGGCTAATATATCTTTTTTTTCAGAATTTGTAGAACGGTTAAGTAAAGCAGACATTCGCGTCTCGCTCTTTATTGAGCCCTGCTCAAAACAGCTTGATGCAGCCAGAGATATTGGAGCAGCAGTAGTAGAGCTTCATACTGGAAGGTATTGTGACTCATCGGGCGTTTCTCGGTGTGAGGAATTAGGGCGTATTCAGCGAGCTGCCACATATGCAGACAATATCGGTCTGGAATGTCATGCCGGACATGGGCTGACCTTTGAAACAGTTGGGCCGATTGCATCAATCGAGACGGTGGCCGAATTAAATATCGGCCATTTTCTAATGGGCGAGGCAATGATAACGGGTTTGGACTGCGCCGTAAGGAAAATGCGTACATTAATGGATGAGGCTCGTTCTCGAAAGGATGCAACATGATCATCGGGGTTGGAAGTGATTTGATCGACATTCGTCGCATAGCCAAAACACTTAAACGATACCCAGGGAAATTTGAAAAACGTTGTTTTACCGAGATTGAGCGAGAAAAATCTGATCACCGAAGTAACCGGGCAGAAAGTTATGCAAAACGCTATGCCGCAAAAGAGGCTTGTTCCAAAGCGCTGGGCACCGGTTTTCGGCAGGGGGTTTTTTGGTCTGATATCGGAGTTGTTAACATGCCGGGTGGAAAGCCTACATTGGAGCTTACTGGAGGGGCCTTGCGGCGTCTGCGTGAAATAACGCCGAGCAATATGATAGCAAATATTGACGTTAGCATTACCGATGAGTTTCCAATAGCACAGGTGATAGTTATTATTTCAGGCGTCACTCGTAAATAAAAACCACAGCTTTGCTTGACAAGCTTTCGTGTGGGCCGACATATTTTACTTGCACCAGCAACCATAATAGAAATGAATGATTTTAAAATGTCCCGAGAGAATGACGATCCGCAGCATAATCCGAAAGATAGTCGTGGTTGGGTGGAGACGATTCGAACAGTTACGTACGCAGTGGTAATAGCTGTCTTAATAAGAACCTTTGCTTATGAGCCGTTCAATATACCATCGGGATCTATGATACCGACATTACTGGTTGGCGATTACTTGTTTGTATCAAAATACTCATACGGATATTCAAGACATTCATTCCCCTTTAGCTTAGCACCAATCACAGGTCGTATTTTTGAAAGAGGGCCTAAGCGGGGGGATGTTGCGGTATTTAAGCTACCGACTGATAACGAAACAGATTACATCAAAAGAATAGTAGGATTGCCAGGTGATCGCATTCAGATGAAAAAAGGGTTTTTATATATAAATGGCGAGCGCGTACAACGAAAAGCAATAGATCGATTCCAAGTCAAAAATTCTTTTGGACAGAAGCGCAGAGTACCCCAGTATATTGAAAAACTCCCCGGTGGAGATTCCCACTTAATAATTGAGGAACAAGGTGATTTTGGCGTGATTGACAATACGCCAGAATTTTTGGTGCCAGACAGGCATGTCTTTGCTATGGGAGATAACCGCGACAATTCGGCAGACAGTAGGATAGAGACACAAGTCGGAATGGTTCCTTTTGAAAACTTGGTTGGTAAGGCTCAATTTTTTTTCTTTTCAACTGATGGCACTGCACGATTTTGGGAAGTCTGGAAATGGCCATTTACGATCCGGTATGAGAGATTACTTAAAGCTATTCGTTAAAGTGGATATTTTATAATTTGATGCCCGCCGAAATCATGGAAATACTTGATTATGAATTCGCCAACCGTGGGTTATTGACCGCAGCATTAACCCATCGCAGTTCATGTTTGGACGTAAACTATGAGCGGCTCGAGTTTTTGGGTGATCGGGTGTTGGGGCTAGTAATTGCTGAGCTTCTTATGGAGACTTTTCCTGAAGAAAATGAAGGCGATCTTTCTCGACGATTCCACGCGCTTGTGAGGAAAGAGAGTTTGGCTGATATAGCTCATAATATTGGATTACCATCACTTATTCGTATGGGTCATGGAGAGCATGAGTTTGGTAGGAAAGAGAATGAGGCAATAATCGCCGATGTTTTCGAGGCTTTGTTAGGGGCTATATATTTAGACGGAGGTTTAGCACCAGCAAAGAAAATCATCGCCCAACATTTCATGCCAGCTATGACGAAGAATTCTTGTCCTCCACAAGATGCCAAGACGACATTGCAAGAGTGGTTACAATCCAAAGGTTTAGGATTGCCTCACTATACTCTTGTTGAGCAGAAAGGACCAGATCACCGGCCGACATTCATAGTCGCTGTGACTGCTGGCCAGCTCGGGTCGGCTGAAGGTATAGGAAAGTCAAAGCGTGCGGCCGAGCAGGAAGCTGCAGGTAATATGCTTTCAGAGCTAACAAGTGGGTGATTTGGCTGAAATTAAAAAGCGCTTCGGCTTTGTCGCGGTCATCGGTGCACCGAACGTGGGAAAGTCGACCTTCGTAAACCGTATCGTCGGCACGAAAGTAAGCATTGTTACACCAAAGGTGCAAACAACGCGCGCAAATATCCTTGGAATAATAATACGAGGCAAAAGTCAGATTGTCTTTATTGATACACCTGGCATTTTTGCACCCCGAAAACGTTTTGATCGCGCCATGGTTGACGCTGCGTGGACTGCTGCAACAGAGGGTGATCACATAATTGTAATGGTCGATGCCTCTCGCGGAATTGATCCTAATACAAAGTCTCTTCTAAATTCTATCTCTAACGGCCAGCGGAACCTAATTTTGGTTTTGAATAAAATAGATATAGTGAGACCTGAAGAACTTCTCTCTCTGAGTCATGCAGTGAATGAACTTGCAACATTTTCGGCTACCTTTATGATTTCTGCAAGAAGTGGCAATGGTGTAAATGATATTTTAGCCTACCTCGATGAAGTGATTTCAGAAGGCCCCTGGCATTTCCCAGAGGACCAGATATCCGACTTACCAATGCGAGTGTTGGCTGCCGAAATAACACGAGAGCAATTATTTTTATTGTTGCGCCACGAATTGCCTTATTTGGTTACCGTAGAGACTGACACTTGGGAAGAGTTTTCTGACGAAAGTGTAAAGATTAATCAGACAATTTACGTCCAGAGAGATACGCAAAAAGCAATCGTACTTGGCAAAAGTGGCGCCATGATAAGAAAAATAAGCACCGCAGCTAGGAAAGAGCTTCGCAAATGTTTTGAACGTAACGTTCATCTTTTTTTATTTGTCAAAGTGCGCGGAAAATGGATGGAGGATCAAGAGCGCTATCAAGTGCTTGGATTAAAATTTGATGTGTAACTGCAATGGATATTTTTGAATGGAGTGGCAAGATGAAGGATTTGTATTAGCATCTCGCCCACACGGAGAGGCCGCATCGATTGTTAGCTTACTTACATCACAAAATGGCCGTTTCTCCGGTCTTGTGCATGGAGGGCAGTCGCGTCGCCAACGGGCCGTTTTGCAGGTTGGCAACAAGGTCACAGCGGTATGGCGTGCGCGACTTGACGAGCATTTAGGAACATATTCTATTGAATTGTTAAGCAGTACTATCGCACGGCTTCTTGGTGAGCCTGCGAAGCTTTTAGCTTTGTCCTCTGCTTCTGAATTGGTAGAATCAGTAGTCCCGGAGCGTGATCCTTGTCCAAATTTGTATCAATCATTTTCTGCTTTGGTAGGATCTTTCAATGGTGAATATTGGGCGGCAACATATGTTTATTGGGAGCTCCATCTATTAACAGATATAGGGTTCGGCTTAGATCTCAGCGAATGTGCAGGGACAGGGGTCACGGAGGATCTTGTATTTGTATCGCCAAAATCCGGGAGAGCTGTTAGTCGACAGGCGGGTGAACCTTATAAGGACAAGCTCCTAAAACTTCCAGCCTTTTTGAAAGGGGCTTCGGGAGCACAGATCAGCGGAAAAGATCTCGCCGATGGGCTAATTTTGACAGGATATTTTCTTCAAAAGTATGTTTTTCAGCCCAGACAAGCAAAACTGCCTGACAGCCGGGTACGTCTTGCGGGTAAGCTTAGCAGTTATAATTAGTAAAACTTTTGTGTTACAACAATACATGATATTGGGTATGTTCTAGGGTATAATACATCATATTGTGGGCAGCATTCTTTCATGGTTAAGACCTCAGAGGCCGGAGATATATGTAATGTAGCGTTTGAGGAAGCTTTAGGAGAACGTTATCTATCTTATGCATTGTCGACAATTATGGCGCGATCGCTTCCCGATGTACGCGATGGCTTAAAACCTGTGCACCGTCGGTTGCTTTTTGCGATGCGTGAATTGCGACTAAATCCAGATAGCGGCTTTAAAAAATGCGCACGAATTGTTGGTGATGTAATGGGGAAGTTTCATCCTCACGGTGATGCTGCAATTTATGACGCAATGGTACGCTTAGCACAGTCATTCGCGGTTAGGTATCCCCTTGTTGATGGTCAGGGAAATTTTGGAAATGTTGATGGTGATAATGCTGCGGCTATGCGTTACACCGAAGCACGAATGACCAGCGTCGCCGATGCTTTGCTTGAGAGTATAGATGAAGATTCGGTTGATTTCCGTTCTACCTATGATGGAGAGGGTTCTGAGCCAGCAGTTCTACCTGCGAGCTTCCCAAATCTTCTTGCTAATGGAGCATCAGGTATAGCAGTAGGTATGGCAACAAATATTCCGCCGCACAACGTGGGGGAATTATGTGCGGCGCTATTACATTTAATTAAAAGGCCAAATGCCACGATTAAAAAGCTTGTTGAATTAATCCCGGGTCCAGATTTGCCGACAGGCGGGGTGCTTTGCGAAGACCATGACAGCATCGTACAAGCCTACAAAACAGGGAAGGGGGGGTTTCGTGTGCGTGCGACATACGAAATTGAGCGCAGTAAAGGAGGCGGATATATTTTAATAATAAACTCTATCCCTTTTCAGGTACAAAAAGCGAAGCTGATTGAAAAGATTGCGGAGCTTATGCATTCCCGCAACTTGGCTATGATAGAAGATATACGGGATGAATCCACTACTGATATTCGATTAGTAATTGAGCCTAAAAGCCGCAATGTCGATCCAGATGTTTTGATGGAGTCTCTTTTTCGTCAGACCGATTTGGAAAGTCGCGTGTCTCTAAACATGAATGTTCTTGATCAAGGCAGGGTGCCACGGGTCATGAACCTACGCGAAGTATTGCAGGCCTTTTTAGATCACCGTCATGAGGTGCTTGTACGACGTAAGAAATACCGACTGGGTAAAATCGAAGATCGTCTAGAAGTTTTAGGTGGTTATTTGATTGCGTATTTAAACATCGACGAAGTAATCAGAATTATACGCGAGGAAGATTATCCTAAAGAAATTTTGATCAAAAAGTTTAAGCTCTCTGACTTGCAGGCGGACGCCGTTCTTAATATGCGGCTTCGCCATTTGCGTAAATTAGAGGAAATTGAGATTGCGGAGGAGCATTCACACCTAACGAAAGAAAGAACACATGTTCGCGGCCTATTAAGGGATACATCAGCTCGTTGGAAAGTCATAGCGGCAGAGATAAAAGAAATACAAAAGAAATTCGGGCCAAATACTGATATCGGGCGACGTCGGTCAGAGATAAGAGATGCTCCAACCACAGTTGTTATTCCCATGGAGGCTATAATCGAGCGCGAACCGGTTACGGTTGTGTGTTCAACAAAAGGATGGGTGCGTACTGTGAGGGGCCATTTGGAGAAAGAAACCGAGCTCAAGTATAAGGAGGGAGATAGTCATCGCTTTGCGTTACATGCACAGACTACAGATAAACTAATTTTATTTGCAACTAATGGCCGTTTCTACACTGTGCCGGTTGACCGGTTGCCAGGAGGTCGTGGTTTTGGGGAGCCCATCCGATTGATGGTAGATTTACCAAATGACCAAGATGTAGTCACGTTGATGGTTTTAGAGCAAAAAGCAAAATTATTAATAGCCGCCTCTGATGGGCGTGGCTTTATTGTTAATGGAGAAGATGTAATAGCCCAGACGCGTGGGGGCAAACAAGTGCTTAATTTAGGCGATGGAATTGAGGCTGCTGTTTGTGTGCCTGCTAAAGGAGACCATGTCGCGGTTGTTGGGCTTAATCGTAAATTGATCATTTTCCCCATTGGGGAGTTGCCAGAAATGCGCCGTGGCCGCGGTGTCATTATGCAGAGATATAATAAAAGTTCAATTTCTGATGCTAAGGTATTTAATCTTAAGGATGGTTTGAACTGGAAAATAGGTGATAAGACCCGCACAGAGATGCATTTAAAAGAATGGATTGGGAAGAGAGCCCAATCCGGACGTATCGTGCCTAAAGGATTTGCCAAAAGTCGCCGTTTTCGAACTGATGCATAGTGATAGAGTGCCGAGCCAACGATAGTTCTCTCAAAAGTCAATATTTTTGGTGAAGGTTTCTAGTATTATTTTGGAGCCAGAGCTACTACCTTGTCTGTGTCGGCAGTGTTTATCATATATTAAAACTGAAAAGATAGATTTCGACGTTTGATTAATTTGGTATTGGCAAGTGCGCAGGATCAATCGCTGGTTTTATATGAGGGTGTTCCTTGGCAAGTGCTTATTTGCCGCTCATTCGTCCTATTAGAAAAGCGCCCCAGCCATTTAATGTAACGCCATAAGAATAATCCTATTCATAGTGACCAATCATTGGGGTAAGCGGGTCAAATTAAGAAAGATAGATCAAGAGTGATGGATATCTTCAGGGGGTGACGTTTAAGCACTCACTTGGTCAAGACTAAAGTTTGATTTTAAATTTTAAATTCACAGCCGTTGATTGAGGGGGTGAAAAAATCATAGTCCTTTGCTTCATATTCAATAACTTGGGAGTTTGAAAATTCGGTTGGGTGCAAGTTCTTTCTGCGTAGTTTTTTTTGCCTTTCGAAGTACTAAAACTGCTATCCGTCTATTGCGTGCAGCATAAGGTGACTCAGCATCGAGAATATTAGTGTCGGCTTTTCCGTCGATCGTAAAAATACGTGAATTAGATATACCATTTTGCTGTAGGTATAGACGGGCAGAATTAGCTCGCCCTATAGAAAGTTCCCAATTAGATTCTCCGGGAGGACCTGCTTTATACTCGCCACGCGCAGTGTGTCCCGTGATTGCGATCTTGTTAGGCAATTTTTTCACCACATCAGAAATCATCTTCAGGATTCCACGGCCGACTGAATTCAAATCTTTGCCGCCTTTTGTAAACAGTGGTCTCTTATCATTGTCAGTGAGTTGAATACGCAACCCTTTTGGGAGAACTTCAATTATTAGAGAGGGAGCCAATTCCTGTAGCTCCTTGATTTGTGCCATCGCCTTTTGAACGGCAGCCTTAGCTTTTTGTAATTGACGTTCATCATGATCAGCTTCATTTCCGGGAACGTCGGTTTCGGACTTGGTCTTCTTAGCTGGCTCTCCACTTTTCGTTTCTTTTACTTTCTTCTTCACATCCTCCGTATCTTTTGTCACATTTGGCGTGCTTGTCTGTCCAGGCTCGGGTATTGGCCCAGGGTCTGTAGCCGAAATGCCACCAAACGGGCCTCCACTACCGGTTGATCCAGCAAGAGCTCCGATCGGCTCAAAATAATTAGAAATGCCTTGTTTTTGGTCCGTGGTGGTTGCGTTGAGAAGCCATAATAGAAGGAAAAATGCCATCATAGCGGTTACAAAGTCAGCGTAAGCGACCTTCCAAGCCCCTCCGTGGTGCCCCTCTTCCTGTATCTTCTTTCGCTTTATGAAGATTTCTCGTTCGTCATCTAAACTCATATTCAGAGACCTTAAGAATTTTTTTTGTGCCGAATTAGTAAAATATCGATTCGGCTATTCCGAGGGGAATCAGGATTTTTTGGGTCAAGTAACTCTTGGTCGGCGCGTCCAGCTATTCTTTCTATTCGCTTAGGGTCGATACGGTATTTGGTTAGTGTTTTGCGTACCGAATTAGCGCGGTCGCTTGACAGTTCCCAGTTTGAGTAATTCTGTTGGCGTTTTTCACCTCTACCCGTGTGACCGGTAATGCGGAGATGGTGGGGAAGGTCACGCAGTATAGAAGATATGATAGCAAATAATCGTTCACCTTTTTCGGTAAGTATTGAATTCCCAGAAGCGAATAGTCGTGTATTTTGGTGGTCAAATAAAAGAATTCGCAGGCCCTCTGGGGTAATCCCTATAAGCAGGCTTTCGCGCAAGTCGGAGATCTCAGAAATTTCTTGTATTGCTTTTCTTAAAGACTCTGCAGTTGTCTCAAATTGTTCATTTTCTAATTTGTCACGCTTTGAGTCAGCCCCCTTTGTGTCGCCGCCTTCCCTTGGTTCCGGAACCCGCTCTCTCTCGTCTGCAGAGCCAGTTTTAACACTACCAAAAGTAGGCATTGCTGCCTTAACGCTGGGTGGGGATCCTGGCGACTTTAGAGCCTCTTGAGAATTTAATGAAAGGCCTGCCATAGCACCTCCGCTACCTGTCTGCACTTTCGATATGCCTACTGGCTCGTAAAAATCAGATATACCCTGTTTGGTGGACTCGGTGGTTACGTTGAGAAGCCATAACAATAAAAAAAATGCCATCATAGCGGTGACGAAATCGGCGTAGGCTACTTTCCACGCTCCACCATGCGGAGGCGCGGGAAGGATTTTCGTTCTCTTCACGACGATAGGGCCTTTGGCTTTTAATCCCCCTGATCCTGCATCTAACAGCTGTTCGTCTGCCATGGCTTTGACAATACTTCCTTTAATGTTCTTAAAAGATCAGTTAAATGGGCTCTAGTTTGTTCACTTCTTCCTCTAGTTCCGAGAATGTTGGTCGCACTCCACTCATGAGCGTTTTACGAGCAAACTCAACTGACACGGCAGGCGCATATCCTTGCAAATGTGCAAGCATTGCTACTTTCATTACAACAAAGTATTGGTGATCTTCTTCATCATTGCCCTTAATTGCATTTGCAATCGGGCCAAAATAACCATAACAAAGCAGAATACCGAGAAATGTTCCCACCAACGCTGCAGCGATAAGGCCACCTAATACCTCAGGCGGTTCGGTAATTGAGCCCATGGTTTTGATTACGCCCAAAACGGCGGCTACAATACCCAAACCAGGGAAAGATTCCGCCATAACATTAACGGCGTGGCTAACGCGGTGTACTTCTAAATGGTGTACATCAAGCTCTTGATCCATCAATGTTTCAACTTCAAGGGGATTGTCAGTACCTAAGGTCATTAGTCTTAGATAGTCGCACATAAATTCAAGAGCATGATGATTAGCCATAACGCCCGGGAACTCTTTAAATAAATCTGAACTCTCAGGCGCATCCACATGTGCCTCTAATGCTAGCATACCTTTTGTTTTAGCCAGCCGAAGAACTTGAAAGAGCAACGATAATAACTCAACGTAATCTTTTTTCTTAAATTTTGGTCCTGAAAGTGTCTGCGCGAAAGCACTTAGTGTTCTCTTCAGTACCGCAGGTGGATTGGCAATGATAAAGGCGCCAACTCCTGCTCCACCGATAATGACTAACTCAAATGGTTGGTTTAAGACGGCGAGTTTGCCGCCTAACGCCATGTAACCTCCGATTACGCAGAGAGTAACAAACACAGTTCCTATTATAATAAGCATTGTAGCCCTATCCGCAGTGGGAGATTATTTAATCAGGTATCAATGTAAGGAAAAAGCGCTGATATTGTCTACTACGCAATTTAGAAAATATGGCAGGTTATATAACTCCTGTTGTGCGAAGACTATAATCCCAGAGAACAAAGACTCACAATTTCTCTGATATTTATGTTTATTAAGGCTCCAATGTGGCTCTGATCCTGCGGTTGCTAAATAAATTTCATCCTTTTCCTAGTGGGCAAAGCATATAGGGAGGCTCTTAGGACTTCCATGGAAAAATCTAGTTTTTCATGTCTGTTGCAACCTGCTAATTTAGCAACACCAAATAAGTGTTTGGAATGCACAAAATAAATCGAGTTGATTCGTATGCTGTTTAAAATGTCCTTAGCTTTGTATTACGGGATTAAGACGTAACAATCCAACTGCACTTTTTCTTAACGTGTTACGTGTGCCAGAAATATTTATATATAAGCCATCTCGCCATTTCCTATTGAAGTTGCTGTAATGCCTTGAGAAAATATTTCCGGATTGTCCTGTTGCAGTAATAAACCTGCTTTGACTCAACTTGCTCAAGTCGTAAATAGCCCGAAATCCAGCGCCGTGCCTGTGCAAAAATGAATCCGAAGCATCGTTGTTAAAATTGGTTTGTCCTCTGTTCAACGTATGATCTCCGCCACTTGTGCTAATTTCAAGATTAGCAAAGTTTCTCAGCAGGGGGACTTGATCAAATATTCTGTGTTTGAAAAAAGCTTTGTGTTTGGTACCCCACCGCCATTGATAGGCATTATTGCCGTGTTGTTTTATGAGTTGTTTCATCGTAAGGCTGAAACTCTTTTCCAGCGCTTCAGAGCAATTTTCGACCTTAATAGTGGTCGTTTGCACGTTGCACCAGATAGGCTTTTGTGAAAGCACAAGGATAAGGAAGTTGGGCTTTGGCCCCATGTCCATTAAGTCAAAAGGCCGCATCAAATGCACCATGAAATTTCTGACCCAAGTATTGTATATGAGTGGTGCGCTACTGTTACGTCGCATGTGAAAATCCCAATTTTTAAGGATTTTGATAGCTTTATTGTTCATTAAGTCATTGGGAAGTTTAGCTAGCATGAGCGGCAGTAATTTAGCAGCTGCAGATGAATAGGTATCCATTTGCCACGCTGCACTAGTATCCAACGTGTGCGCTTGGGAAACCTGCGCTAATTGGTGCAATCTTTCCGCACGGTATGGAGCATCCCAATCCTTTGTGATGATATGTTTAGGGTTTTCTGACACTAGTCGATTGTTGGCGTTGCCTAGAAAACCAGAAGGAGGATTTTTGCGCTGTGGCAAGCTATCAAAAGGAACTGTGCCAATCCATGTGCTCTCGAGAGTTTTTCCGTCAGCCGGCCATCGTCCATCCCAGCCGTTTCTAATTGGAATTATGCCTGATGATATCATGCCTATATCCCCTTTTCGGTCTGCAAAGAAGATATTCTGATGCGGACTGTGAAAAAGGTCTGTTGCTGTTTTGAAATCATCCCAATTACGTGCTCTGTTAATTTGCCACATCGCCTCATATGTGCGGTCGCTTTTTCGGATATGTGTGCTTCTTAGGGCTAGCACTTGACCATGGGGCAGTAATTTCCTTGTGGGTACAATATCAGAGATAATAATTCCGTTACGGCTAGAGCGTACTTTAATGTCTATTGGAGTTTGGCCTCTTATTTTTATCTGCTCTTTCCGGATATCGAATACACGAGCACCTTGCGGTGTCATATACATGTCACGGTGACCTGGGATGAGTGTTTCAATAAACAGGTCTTGTGTGTCTCCTCCTGCAGTTGTAAGCCCCCAAGCAATATTTTTATTGTGACCTATAATTGTAATTGGCGCCCCTGGAACTGTGGCACCCACAACCTCAGTATTGGGTGTAATTATTCGGGCTAGATACCAGAGTGAGGGGGCGCTAAATGCCAAATGAGGATCGTTGGCAAGAATCGGTTTTCCCGTGTCGGTACGCATACCCGAAACGACCCATGCATTTGATGCAGGGTGCGGGATTAACATTTCTGGCACCACGTTTTTCAACCGAGTGCTGTTAGGAAATATTGTTTTTGTGAGATTAAGTGTTGCTTTGCTGGTATTAGAGCGTGGCCAAAAATCTTCTATTTGAGGCTTGTTGAACTTCTCACTCAATCGCAGCCGTAACAATTCTTGCCACCAATTCTGTGATAGTTGGAAAGCCATCATACAGGACCAAACCAAGCTGTCTGCTATCGACCACGGTTCAGGTCGGTGTCGTAACATGACAAACTCTGGAGAAAGTGGCCCCCGATGATTATTTATATGGTAATTTATCCCTGCGACATAGGCGGTCATATGTTGGTATAACTTTGGGGGAAGAGATCCAACACGATCTTGTGCGGTTTTATAAAACCCTAAAGTTCTAGTATATTTATCAAATTGTAATGCCGAATGGCCAAGAATCTCGGAAAGGCGGCCTGAACCTGTACGACGCATAAGCTCCATTTGCCAAAGTCTGTCTTGAGCGTGGGTGAGACCCAGAGCAAAGAAAGCGTCTTTCTCATTCTTAGCAAAGATATGAGGAACGGCATTTTTATCCCGGATGATCTCTACAGGTTGAGAAACAGTTTTTGAGAGGAATGTACCGTTTATGGTGGGCAGTGAGCCCCTCAACCAAATAAATGCACCGAAAACCAAAAACAGAGAAAAAGTGATCAATATAATAAGGCCACGTGTGACAAAACGTTTGATCTTCTGGGAACTTTTAAATTTTATCATTTGATTTCTTATGCTGGCAATGTGTCAATATTCGACGCTACTATAGACGCGAAAGCTATTTAATAAAGTTGGTATTCGAATGAAATTATTAAGGTGTTGATATGGCAAACTTAGATGATTTGGTTAAGGTAGAATTTTTAGATAAGGGTGGACTTGGTAGAATTGCTTGCGTGACCTTTAACAACCCAAAAAAGCGGAATGCATTGGGTCTTGCCGGAAAACAGCGGTTTGTAGATATCATGGCCGAGCTCAAGCACGATGATTCACTTCGGATACTCGTACTTACTGGCGAAGGTAATAAGGCGTTTGTTGGTGGCAGTAATCTAGATGAAATGCGACACTATGATTCTATTCAAGGCGAACGCTCCTCTACACTCACACATTACGCATGTGACGCTGTCAGAACGTTTCCTGTTCCGGTTATAGCGCGTATAAATGGTCACTGTTTTGGGTCTGGAATGGAAATTGCGGCAGCTGCAGATATGCGTGTGGGAGCAGATCATGGCAAATATGGCATGCCCGAGACGCGATTTGGGATTCCATCAGGAATGGAAGCTTGTTTGTTGCCACGTTTGATTGGTTGGGGAAGGACGGTCGAACTAGTTCTTACTGGCGATCATATCACCGCCGCAAAAGCCCATGACTATGGATTTTTGCATAAAATTGTCCCTTTTGCTGAGCTCGACAAAGCTGTCGGGGAATGGACAGATTCGCTGCTACTTTGTGGCCCAAATGCTATACGTGTGCAGAAAGCACTCATTAATAATTGGGAGAGAATGGCATTTACAGATGCTGCGAAAGTTGGAATCCAAGCGATAGCGGGATGTTACTCCACTGATGAGCCCCGGTCTCTAATGACGGCCTTTGTAAACAGAAATAAATAGCTATTTCTCAATTCTGTCATTATCACAAAGTCTAAAGTCAGTATTTTGGCCCACTTCCGTCAAGTTAAATCCCGGTCTAACAAGGCAGCTGCCTCCAACGCGGAGTAACTTATAACGCCATCTGCTCCTGCGCGTTTAAACGACAATAATGCCTCGAGCATTGCTGTGTCATGATCAATCCAACCATTTTGTGCCGCAGCCTTAAGCATCGCGTACTCCCCACTCACTTGATAGACGAACGTTGGCATGTGGAAAGTATTTTTTATCTGATGAACTATGTCTAGATAAGGCATTCCTGGCTTTATTAGAAGCATATCAGCCCCCTCAGCAACGTCGAGTGCTGCCTCACGCAAAGCTTCATCAGAATTAGCTGGATCCATTTGATAAGTTTTTTTATCGCCCTTCAATGTGATTTGGGATCCTATTGCATCTCGGAACGGCCCATAAAATGCCGATGCATATTTTGCGGAGTACGACATTATACGAACTTGTTTAAAGCCCTCAGAGTCCAGTGCTTTACGGATCACACAGACACGGCCATCCATCATATCGGATGGCGCTATCGTGTCACATCCAGCGTCAGCTTGCGTTATTGCTTGCTTGGCAAGCACTCCCAAAGTCTCATCATTTAAAACCACTTCTCCATCTACAAGGCCGTCCTGCCCATGGGTAGTGTAAGGATCGAGAGCTACGTCACAAATTACCAACAATTCAGGTGTGTTTTTTTTAATTGAGCGTATGGCTCGGCATATTAAGTTATTTGGATTGTAAGCTTCTCTTCCGTCTGCAGTTTTAAGCTCTTGATCAGTGCAGGGAAAAAGTGCAACAGCCGGGATCCCCAATTTAAAAGCAGACTCAGCGCATTGTGGGACCAAGTCAATAGACAGTCGATCGATGCCAGGCATGGTTGCAATGGGCTCGCATCGGTTTTTACCGTCAATTACAAATATTGGCAGAATTAAATCATTAGGGGTTAGATGGTTCTCCGCAACTAAGCGACGGACCGACCCGGAGCTCCTATTCCGGCGCATGCGTACCATTGGAAAACGAGCCTCGGTTACGCTATTTGTGCAAGCCGTAGAATTCTGCGATGCCAGAGTGTTATTGGCCTTCGGCATATTATTCTCCCGAGATTTGAGTAATAACCTTATTTTAAAGTGATAAGCACAACTTTTTATTCAGGACATCTTCGCAAGGGCATTGGCAAGATCTTTTATTATGTCATCTATGTGCTCAATTCCTACAGACAAACGCACATAGCCTTCTGTAACGCCGCTTGCAATCTGGTCCTCAGACGTTAATTGTGAATGGGTAGTTGTTGCTGGATGTATTGCGAGTGAGCGAGCATCTCCAATATTAGCGACATGATAATGCATCTCGAGAGCATCTATAAAGGCCCGACCTCCCTCTGCGCCGCGCTTAAGTTCAAATCCTACGAGTCCTCCATTGCCGCCCGAGAGATATTTTTTGGTTCGTTCTAGCTGCACCTTATCGGTGTGGTGCGTAGGGTAGATAACATTTGCAACCTCTTTGTGAGATTGAAGAAAATCCGCGACCATTGCTGCGTTTTTTGAATGTTCACGAATACGAAGTGCAACAGTTTCAAGCCCTTGGAGAAACATAAAAGCATTAAATGGACTCATTGCAGCGCCAAGATCGCGAAGCAATGTTACTCGCATCTTCAAAATATAAGCGATAGGCCCAAGTGGTTTGACTGCTTCAGTCCACACAGCGCCGTGATACGAGGGGTCTGGTTTGTTTAACATCGGGAAGCGATCAGCGTTAGCTTCCCAATCAAAATTACCGCTATCAACAACCAGGCCGCCGATTGAGGTGCCGTGGCCACCAATATATTTTGTCGTGGAGTAAACAATTATTGAAGCGCCGTGATCAAATGGCCTACATAAAACGGGGCATGCAGTATTATCCATTATCAAAGGTACCCCATACTTATTTCCAATTTCTGCTACTTCTGTTATCGGAAAAACACAGAGTTTCGGATTCGGCAATGTTTCTGCGTAATAGGCCCTCGTTTTTTCATCGGTTGCACGCGCAAAAGCTTGCGGATCCTTTGGATCAACGAAGCGAACTTCTATCCCCATTGTGCTGAGTGTATTGGCAAATAGGTTCCAAGTCCCTCCGTAAAGGTCGGTCGAGCTAATAATGTTATCGCCGACTTGAGCAATGTTTTGAATGGCTAACGCAGAGGCGGACTGGCCCGATCCTAATGCTAAGGAGGCGGCTCCTCCCTCTAGTGCTGCCACGCGCTGTTCGAGCACATCTGTCGTTGGATTCATTATTCGAGTGTAAATATTACCCAACTCTTTTAGCGCAAATAAATTTGATGCATGTTCCGTATTATCAAATTGATAGCTAGTGGTTTGGTAAATAGGCACCGCAACAGCTCCCGTAGTAGGGTCGGATCGATAGCCTGCGTGTAAAGCAACTGTTTCAGGATTTTTTGAGTGATGGGGCATGACGATCTCCTTAGTTTTTCTGTGCGTGGTGTCGAGAAGACTATCGGTAACGTTCGCTGTCAAGTGTATGTCGGGGTCTAGTAGCGCTTGAAGGGAAAAAGTTGAGACACATCATTTAAAATTTATTTTGCAAGATTTAACTGAGTTCTTTGTTGTGCATCTGAACACAGTGAATGTCGTGGATAACAGAAATATGTAAGGGCACCAATTGTATTTATTATACCTTTCTTTGTAAGCTTTCTTTTCTGCAAATTATTCAAATCAATCCTAGAGCATCTAGAGCAAAATAAGTCAGAACGAATTTTTCAATTACCAAGATTACCGACCGTTAAAATGATCGTTCGAGGCTTTTGCTTTTATCGTGGTGCGGCATTTTGTTGTTTTAAATTATGTAATTAGTAAAATATAACTCAGGAAAGTAATATAGAGGGTTGCTTTACATGACGGACAAGATACCGCCAAGGGCAGAAAGCCCTGCTGTATGGACTGCGGATGATATGGAGATAGATAGGTCTTGGATCATTAACCTGAGTGAGGTGGATCTCAAAGAGCTCAATACCGCTACTTTGAAATTACATGAACGGGGTATCTCGCCGCTTGAATTTAGGCAAAGTGACTTTCCGCTTCCTACTCTTGCTCCAAAAATTGCCAGTCTGCTTAAGGAGATAGAGTATGGTCGTGGTTTCGCATTATTGCGGGGATTAAACGTCTCAGATTATTCTCTGGATCAATTATCAGTTTTGTACTGGGGCCTTGGAACACATCTTGGCGAAATCATTTCCCAAAACAGTCAAGGTGAGTTGTTGGGGCGGGTCACCGATATGGAAGGTGGAAAATTTGTCAAAGGTGGATACTATGAGCAGGGTGTTCGTGGTCATCGAACCAGTGCATTCTTACCACCTCATTCGGATTCATCGGATGTTGTTGGTCTTATGTGTGTGCGTCCAGCTAAAAAAGGTGGAGAGAGTTGGATTTCCTCGTCATTGGCTGTCTACAATGAAATACGGTCGGAGCGCCCTGACTTGTTAGAGCCCTTATTAGCTGGATTTCGGTACGACCTTATTGGTAAGGGGCGCACCGCTGGCGAACTTACTAATAATCGTATCCCAGTCTACAGTTGGTACGAGGGATTGCTCTCATGTAGATTTAATAAGCAACAAATTGAGCTTGGGGCTAAACGTGCAGGCGAAAAATTAACGGAATTACAGCAGGAAGCGATAGGTTTATTTGAGGAAATTGCTTTATCCGATAAATTTCTTTTGCGAATGCTATTTGAGCCTGGAGACATTCAGCTTCTAAATAATCACACAACAGTTCACAGCCGGGGGCAGTTCGTAGATTTTGAAGAGGCTGAGAAACGTCGACTCTTATTACGTTTGTGGGTAAATATTCCAAATGGTCGTCCACTAGCACCTGAGTATGCTGATAGACTTAATACTGGTGGACGTGGTGGTGTAACTAAAAGGTTGTAGATGCATTTATTATGCAGAGTAGCCGTTCTATGTGTACTCTGCTAGTTTGGACTCTGCTGTATGTTATTAAAACACAAAGTGTAATTTAATGTCGTATACCATTATCGATAAAATCTCGGAATGCCAAGGGTCCACCCGTTGTATTCTTTGATAATTTATTAGAACTAAGGCGGGCGAAAATTCATACAATTAGAGGTATTCGCTGCGCAAATGTAAAGCAGGGCAGAGAGCAGACTTGCATGCGATCTTTTTGAAATTTAACACCTTGGTATGTTAGCCTGATTTATGACGAAACAAGAAGAGCACGGTGTTATTATTGAAATGATTGGAGCCGGTCGATACGTTAAAGTGACGGCGGTTGATACACGAACGGGTATAGAGGCCGTTATTGTGGGAGACCCAAGACGCGGCGACAGGGCCCTTCGAATGGCAGCACATAAAAAACTTCAATACGTCTTGAAGAAGAAGGCTGATAAGGGCTCAATTTAAAATTTTTTTGTACAATTAAAAAAAAGCCGATCGCGATGATCGGCTAGGTTGAATTTTTTTCTAATTATCGTTGAAAAGATTACACGACAGTACCCGCTGTGTGGCCTAAACCAATTTTTTTTGCGAAAGCGGAGCGCTGGCGCGAATAGTTTGGGGCAACCATCGGATAGTCAAGAGGTAACCCCCACTTGGCACGGTATTCTTGGGGTGTCATTCCGTAAGCTGTTCTGAGGTGACGCTTTAACATTTTCAGTCTTTTGCCATCTTCCAAACAGACTATGTAGTCTGGAGTGATTGATTTTCTGATAGCAACAGCTGCTTTTGAGCGTACGGTGATCTTTTGGCCGCCATCAAGTTTTTGTAGGGACCCATACACAATTTGAATAACATCGTTCAATTGAGTTGGCGGCAAAGTATTATTGCCGACATACGCAGAAACAACGTCAGTAGTCATGCGTAGAATATCAGTCTTTTGATCATTTTGATTTATCATTTGTTGGCGCATCACCCATGTTCCTGAGTTTTTATTAATATTATTAAATAATTCACACAAAAAAAAATGAATGTCAATATCGAATATAAATATTATATATTTCTATACTTTAAATAAAGTGAAATAAGATATAATGATTATTCATTCGGAAGTATTGCACCACATATACCAATAAAATTATTACACAACGCAATATAAAGTAGAAATAAATCCAATTATTACATTCGCGTCTAAGTTGCTTGCGTAAATTTTACTATTCTTGCTGTATATTTGTGTCTTAAGAAAAGAAATATTTTAGGTTTGAAGTTTTGCTAAACGAAACCTTGTGTTAGATTGGCAAGACGGCGCGATATGTGGTATCCAATTTGAAGTTATTTAATACTCGCTGTTGTTTTATAAAAACGGTTAAAGAGTAAATGGTTAAAGAGACTACTCTAATTGCCTCCGATCATGCTGGCTTTGAAATGAAAGCAATAATTGGAGTGCGGTTGAAAGATCTAGGATTTGGAGTTCTTGATTTGGGCACCAATAAGACTGAGTCAGTCGATTATCCTGATTTTGCAGACGCAGTAGCATTGGCGTTGCTTGAGCGAAGGGCTTCGCGGGGTGTACTGATCTGTGGAACCGGGATTGGTATATCAATTGCGGCAAACCGGCATCGTCACGTACGCGCGGCATTGTGTCATTCGGCAACCGATGCTCGTTTTGCTCGCGCTCACAATGATGCTAATGTGCTTGCGCTAGGTGCTCGAACCACAGGTATAGAAATAGCTCTCGATTGCCTTAGTATCTTTATACAAACGCCCTTTGAAGGTGGCAGACATCAAAAGCGCGTGAAGAAATATTCTTAAATACAAGAGGGGCTTATTGAAAAATGGCAGAGGCCAGAACAGCTGAAATTTTTGAAGACGGTTTTTTTACCGATAGTTTACAGGGAAGTGACCCTGATTTGGCCGCAGCTATTGGTTTCGAATTGTCAAGGCAGAAGCATCAAATCGAGTTGATTGCTTCTGAAAACATTGTAAGCCGCGCAGTGCTACAAGCGATAGGGTCTGTTCTCACAAACAAATATGCTGAGGGATATCCAGGACGCCGGTACTACGGCGGATGTGAACATGTCGATATCGCTGAAGAGCTGGCGATTGAGCGGGCAAAAAAATTATTTGGCTGTGCATTTGCTAATGTTCAACCACACTCGGGCGCACAGGCTAATAATGCAGTATATTTAGCGACGATTAAGCCTGGTGATACGATTATGGGGTTGTCGCTAGCCGCAGGCGGTCATTTGACTCATGGGGCTCCTCCCAACCAATCAGGGAAATGGTTTAATGCTGTGCAATATGGTGTACGTAAAGATAACGCTTTGATCGATTTCGATGAAGTTACATCTCTTGTGGAGCAGCATAAGCCGAAGTTATTGATTGCGGGAGGATCGGCGTATCCGCGCATTATCGATTTTGCAAAATTCCGTGAAATTGCCGACTCGGTGGGCGCTATTTTTATGGTTGATATGGCGCACTTTTCGGGTCTCGTGGCGGGTGGCGTTCACCCAAGTCCATTTCCTCATGCACACGTTGTCACAACTACAACACATAAAACACTACGGGGGGCTCGAGGTGGCATGATCCTCTGTAACGATGAGGAGTTAGGGAGGAAATTTAATTCCGCGATTTTCCCGGGTACCCAGGGAGGCCCCTTGATGCATATGGTTGCTGGGAAAGCGGCGGCCTTTGGTGAGGCACTAAAGCCATCCTTCAAACTTTACGCACAAGGGATTATTGATAATGCGAAGACACTAGCTGAGACCTTAACTGCTGGCGGTTTAGATATTGTATCCGGAGGTACTGATACGCATTTAGTGTTGGTAGATCTTCGTCCTAAGGCGTTAACAGGTAATGTAGCAGAGAAAGCATTAGAGCGTGCAGGGCTTACTTGCAACAAAAATGGAATTCCTTACGACCCTGAAAAACCGATGGTAACATCTGGCGTTCGCCTGGGGACACCTGCGGGAACGACGCGTGGATTTGGACGGGCCGAATTCCGAACTGTCGGAGAGCTGATTGTCGAGGTTTTAGATGGTCTTGCTTCCAACGGTGATAGTGGGAATAAAGTTGTAGAGACATCTGTGCGTGAGCGCGTTGATGCGCTATGTATGCGATTCCCGATTTATCCGAATGAATTTTGATTTTGGCCGAACTCGGTTATAGAGGAGATTTGAGCCATGCGATGTCCGTTTTGTAGTCACAATGATACTCAGGTAAAGGACTCACGACCCACGGAAGATAATGCGGCGATAAGGCGGAGACGCTTTTGTCCTAACTGTGGCCAACGCTTTACTACTTTTGAACGAGTGCAGCTTCGTGACTTAACTGTGGTTAAAAAAAATGGGCAGAGAGAGCCATTCGATAGAGATAAGTTAGTGCGTTCTATGAGCATTGCGCTTCGAAAGCGTCCGGTAGAACCTGACCGAGTTGAACAAGTAGTTAACTCTATTGTCCGGCGCTTAGAAAGTACCGGCGAGAGCGACGTCAATGCTGATTTAGTGGGCGAATTAATAATGGAAGCCCTTGCTTCGTTAGATAAAGTTGCGTACGTGCGTTTTGCATCAGTCTATCGAAATTTCCGCGAAGCCAAAGATTTTGAAGAATTTATTACTGACGAGCTCGGTGCTGACAGGAATTAATAGCCAGGATTTACGCTTTATGCGTATCGCCTTGGCTTTGGCTCGGCGGGGTTTGGGTAACGTTTGGCCCAATCCAGCCGTTGGGTGTGTTTTGATCAAAGACGACGTAATTGTCGGGCGAGGTTGGACCCAGCCTGGCGGGAGGCCTCATGCAGAAACTGAGGCTTTGGCTCGAGCAGGTAAAACGTCTATTGGAGCCACTGCTTATGTTACTTTGGAGCCTTGTTGCCATCAGGGTGAGACACCTCCTTGCACTGATGCCCTAATTGAAGGCGGGGTTTCTCGGGTTGTTGCAGCAACTCACGATCCTGACCCGCGGGTTTCCGGGAAAGGAATAGCTAAACTACGATCATCTGGGATCGAAACGGTGGTGGGGGTTTGTGAGAGCGATGCATTAGAATTGAATGCAGGGTTTGTCTCTCGTGTAACGCAGGCCAAGCCGTTGGTGCACTTGAAGATAGCTTCAACTCTGGATGGGAAAATCGCAACATCTAGGGGTGAAAGTAAGTGGATTACAGGTTGCGAAGCACGACGGCGTGTTCACGCTATGCGAGCTGAAGTTGACGCCGTGCTAATTGGCATTGGCACAGCACTAATTGATAATCCCAAACTAACGTGCCGGCTTGCAGGAATGGAAAGCTTGTCTCCAACTCGCATAGTACTTGATCCGCGTTTAGAGCTTCCATTGACTTCAGAACTTGCCAACTCTTGCAATGATATACCTACCTGGTTGATTACAGGGTTGGGCGCGGATACGAAACGACTTTCTTTATTACGGGGTCTAGGCATTGAGGTTATCCAAATTGCGTCCGATGAAAATGGCCATGTTGATTTGCAAAAAACGCTCTCCGTGTTGGCGAAATATGGGGTCACTAGGCTCCTCATTGAGGGTGGAAGTGAGATTGCATCAGCTTTTTTACGTTTAGGATTAGTGGATAAAGTTTCGTGGTTCCGAGCTGCAACTATCATGGGTGGAGACGGGATTTCAGCCATGGCAGGCTATGGACTTTCGGAGTTAAAAGATATTCAAAATTTTGAACATTTGTCTGTCGAACGAGTTGGAAACGATTTGCTGGAAACTTATCTGCAGCCGGCATAGATTAGGAATATGTTTACAGGTTTAATACAGGACGTGGGCAAGGTTCGCGGTATCGAGAAAACAGGTGATACGCGGATTGAAATAGCCACTGAGTTTAATTTGAGTGAAGTGGCGATTGGTGCGTCCATTGCGTGCTCTGGGATTTGTCTTACTGTCACTGAGAAGAAGTCGAGCTGGTTCGCAGTTGAAGTCTCGGCGGAAACCTTATCCAAAACCACGTTGGGTGATTGGCAAAAAGGGCATCTTGTGAATCTTGAGCGGTCTCTAACGCTCGGAGACGAACTCGGTGGTCATCTCGTGTTTGGGCATGTAGATGGGGTTGCTGAAATAGTTTCTCGTTTACCAGATGGTGATAGTACCCGATTTCAAATTCTACCTCCTCGTGATTTAGCAAAATTCATTGCGCCTAAAGGGTGCATTACCGTAGACGGGGTTTCACTCACTGTTAATGAGGTAGAAGATTCTAAAAATAAGACGATTTTTGGTATCAACATAATTCCTCACACACTGGAACACACAGGTTTTGGACAAACGATGCCTGGAGATAGAGTAAATCTTGAGGTTGATATGTTAGCCCGATATGTTGCTCGGCTTCTGCCAGATGTAGATGAAGGCAAGACATGAGCGAAGAAACAAAAAACATAGAGAACAATACCAAAACAAAGAAACGAAAAGCAGGAGAGTTAGACTGTCTTTCACCAATAGAGGATATTATAGAGGATGCCCGAAACGGGCGTATGTTTATCCTTGTTGATGATGAGGAACGAGAGAACGAAGGAGACTTGGTTATACCCGGGCAGATGGCAACACCAGATGCAATAAATTTTATGGCAACACATGGCCGTGGCCTCATTTGCCTTGCTCTTACACAAACTCGCTGTAGTCATCTTGGCCTCGACTTGATGAGCCAGAAAAACCAAAGTCGTCATCAAACCGCCTTCACTACATCAATTGAAGCACGTGAGGGAGTGACTACGGGTATTTCTGCGCCTGATCGTGCTCGAACTATTTCCGTAGCTATTGATCCAACGAAGGGTATGGCAGATATAGGCACTCCCGGACATGTTTTTCCACTAATGGCACGAAAGGGTGGTGTGCTTGTCCGTGCTGGCCACACTGAGGCTTCCGTCGATATAGCCAGACTTGCTGGACTCAATCCGTCTGGGGTGATCTGCGAAATTATGAATGAAGATGGAACTATGGCCCGGCTCGGTGACTTGGTGTCATATGCACAATTTCATAACTTGAAAATCGGAGCTATAGCAGACCTCATTGCTTATCGTAGGAAACACGATCGGATTGTCGAAAAGTTAGCGGAAAGTAATTTTTCGAGTGCTTATGGAGGAGAATTTAGATTATTTATTTATGTCAACAGGGCTGCTTATGCCGAACACATAGCGCTAGTCAAAGGTGATATTACAGCAGGAAAACCAACACTTGTGCGTATGCACGCTATCAATTTCCTCGACGACGTGATGGGAAATCTCAAGGGTGAACGTGCTGGCGATTTGCACCGCGCTATGGAATTGATTGGTGAGGCGGAAAGTGGGATTGTTGTTATTTTGCGCGAGCCGTATCCGACTCAGCTTTCCGATCAACTTGCCCAACCCTTAGACGGTAGTCTCCCCGAAGGCTCGATAAAACCGCCTCTTAGAGATTATGGTGTGGGGGCTCAGATACTATTAGATCTGGGGGTAACCGATATGATTTTGTTATCAAATACTAAACGCTCGGTTGTCGGCTTAGATGGGTACGGCTTGAAAATCGTTGGCCAGAAGCCCATCACATGACTTTTGAGTAGAGGATAATGGCAGAGAAAATTAAACCACATATAATGATAGTAGAGGGTCGCTACTACGAGAGGATTCAAGATTACTTGCTCGAGGGCGCCGTTAAAATGCTAGATGAATTGGGGGCATCACATGAAACTTTTAGCGTTCCAGGTGCTTTTGAAATTCCGGCAGCCATTGCCTTTGCGGCAAAAACTGACGTTGCGACGGCGAGTGGGCACCAATATGATGGATTTATTGCTTTAGGGTGCGTAATTCGTGGTGAGACGTCCCATTACGAACATATTTGTGGGGAGGTTTCCCGAGGACTTATGGATCTTTCTCTCCGCCATTCACTTGCCATTGGCTTCGGCCTGCTTACATGCGAAAATCGCGAGCAAGCCCTTGTGCGTGCTGCTGTCAACCAAGGTAATAAGGGTGGTGATGCAGCGCGTACATGTATTAGAATGTATGAACATAAACGTTTTTTCCTAATGAACTCATGAATATTGCCAAGTTCTATATGGCTCCCGCTAGAAGGGCGGCACGCCTTGTCGCGGTGCAATCTCTTTATGAAATGGAACTTAGCGGAAAGCCTGCTGACCAAGTGCTGAATGAAGTTGCTCGTCGACGAGATTGCAATAATCCTCAGAATTGCGAAACGGAAGACCAGCTGGCTTGGCCACCAGCTGAGACCGACATGGCATTTTGTGGTGAATTAGTAAGGGGTGTTAATGCAAATTACGATAGTATTGACAATTTAATAAGGGGAGCAATGGTTGCCGGCCGAGCTCCTCGACAGTTAGAAACAATCCTACGGACCATTTTGCGTGTGGGGACCTATGAGCTTGGCCAGAGGCATGATATCGACCCACCTGTTACGATAAGCGAATTTGTAGGGTTAGCCGAACGGTTTTTTTCTGAAAAGGAGCCTGCTTTGGTTAACGGACTTTTGGACCGCATTGCGCGTGACCTGCGCCCGGATGAAATGATGGGGATGCACTCTGATGTTGGGCAAGGGTGAGTTTGGACGTATTCGTGACTTACTTGCTCCTTTGTCGGGAAAAGGGGCTTTCGACCTCGAGGATGACGCTGGAGTGCTATCTGAAACACTGGGTCACGAAATTGTGGTTACGACTGATACCATAGTATCTGGAGTGCATTTTCTAGGTAGCGAGCCTCCCGAAGAGATCGCGGCTAAATTATTACGGGTAAATCTTTCTGATCTCGCTGCTATGGGTACCAAACCAATCTGCTACACCCTAAATTGGTCCTTGCCGTCAAGCTTTGATGATGAATGGGTCAATTCGTTTTGTGCCGGTCTCAAAGTCCAACAAGAAATATTTGGTATTTATTTGTTGGGTGGCGACAGTACGTCGACGCCAGGACCAGCCTGTTTAACGGCAACGTTATTCGGCCATGTGCCCCATGGGCAGGTCCTTCGTCGCGCAGGGACAAAGCTGGGCGAAACAATTTTTGTAAGTGGCACCATTGGTGATGGTGCGCTAGGGCTTCTCGCCGAGCAGGGAATGCTTGCAGATCTTGACAAAGCCTTGGCCCGGAATTTGATTGGGCGTTACCGGATTCCGGAACCTCGCATTGGGTTGGGTATAGCGCTTCGAGGAAGAGCCAGCGCGGTGGCTGATATATCCGACGGATTGCTTGCGGATATTGGACATTTGACAGAATTAGCAGGTCTTGGGGCAGAAGTAAAAATGTCGGAAATCCCTCTTTCCACTGGGGCCCGTAGCGCTTTGGCTAAAAATTGTGAACTTTGGCAGGTAATTGTAGGTGGGGGCGATGATTATGAACTTGTATTCACGGGTCAGTCTGGCTTAGCCGATTCACTCATTAATATCGGAGTAAATATTACTGCAATCGGCAAAATAACCGCAGAGCCAAGTGTGAGGCTTCTTGGTGCTAATGGAGATATAATGCAAGTGAAAAAAGAAGGATATTGCCACTCCTGATTAATGTTGTTGTATTTTGTTATCAGGTAAAAATTAAAGGTTTAGTAGCCCGGGAAAGATACTACAGCAAATTTGGGTTATTCGAATTTTTTGTGTTACTTGGGGCACTCACAAATATGCCGAATGATGGGAAGATTATGCACTTATATCGTATTGGATTTCTGACACTGCTATTGTTTTTTTCAATAGCACCGGCCGCGTGTGCTGTTGAGGAAACTAAGACTTTGGCAGAAGATAATCCAGAGTTTTTGCCAATTCCCAGTCTTGCTGTCCCTGTTGTGAGAGAGGGACGGGTAGAAAAATATATTTTCTTAACGGTAACCTTGGAGATGATAGATTCTGATGCAAAAGATGTGGCGGAGCTTTACGTTCCTCGAATAAAGGATGCGTTCTTTAGCTCTTTATTTAACTACTTTGGGTCTTTGCGGCCTGGAACACCCGGGGTGAATATACGGTCGGTTAAGGCCCGCCTTATGCACGCTGGAAAGCGTGCCATAGGAGAGAATAAGATTAAGGCAGTTTTAATACAAAAAGCTTTTGAGCAGAATGTAAGTATTCGAGCAACAGATGTAAAAAAGAGTCAGTGATTCTCAATTTTCTGGGGGAATTAATTCTTGCACGCAAACTTTTTCTACTAAATGATTGCGTGCAATATCAGTGAGGTGGACACGCTTTTCCTCATTACTTAGTGCTGCGCCTATCCCTTGCGTAAGCGCCAAGACTATAGATTGATCAGTCATATCAAGCCAGTAAGCCCGGCGGATTAATTTATCCTCCGCATCTCTTGCAAATGGATCATCTGGGTTTTTTCCTAAATCGGGTTTGTAGAAATTCATAACGTTACACCTCTTTTTAACGTTTTTGTCGCTGTCATGTTGTGTGCCTTGCATTTTTTGGTTTGTCTAAATTAAATTACCGTATGACTAAAGGCATGTTATCGCTGATACCAGCGTCATTCAATTAATCAGTTAGGTAGTAGCAGCATAATGACTGCATCTCATGACCCTTCGGTCTACGATCCAACAAAGAAAAATGTTCTTATACTATCGGTATGTCTTGGCATGGCGATGACTGGTACTTCTATGGTGCTGACTATATCGGCATTAGTTGGTATTACATTGGCTCCCGACCCCGCTCTCGCAACGGTACCTTTTGGATTGCAATGGGTAATGACCGTCTCGAGCACTGTACCTTTATCACTTCTGATGCGCCGTTTCGGACGCCGACCGGTCTTTATCTGTGGTCAATTAGTCGGTTGCTGTGGAGCCGCGATTGCAACATTTGCAATTTTTTATCAGAATTTTTACTTTTTTGCGTTAGGCAGCGCCATAATGGGTATCCACAATGCTTGCTGGCAATATTATCGGTTTGCTGCTGCAGATACGGCTAGCGAGGCTTTTAAGGGGCGTGCCATATCTTATGTAATGGCAGGTGGTGTATTTGCTGCCATTGCAGGCCCCGAACTAGCAAGTCGGACATATGGACTTTTTGAACCCGTGTTATTTGCCGGAGGATACTTCACAATTTGCTTTATTACTTTTGTGACCTCTGTTCTTCTCTTTGCCATAGATATTCCCAGGCCGCAGCCACGCGAAGGACGAGCTGGTAGACCGTTGGGTGTTATAATTCGTCAACCCGTTTTTATTGTGGCGGTTCTATCTTCAATGCTTGGTTATGGGCTAATGAATTTGTCTATGACCTCAACCCCGTTAGCAATGAAGGTGTGTGGCTTTGTGGTCGAGGACACAAAATGGATAATTCAGGCACATATCTTAGGGATGTATTTGCCCAGTTTCTTCACTGGAAATCTCATAAACCGATTCGGTATTTATAATATTTTAATTGTGGGAGCAGTCCTGATGATTGGTGCAGCTTCAATAGCGATGTCAGGAGAAACTCTAGGTCATTTTGCCCTAGCCTTAACTGTCCTCGGTCTTGGATGGAACTTCCTATTCATTGGAGGAACAACTCTTTTAACTGAGGCTTACAAGCCAGAAGAAAAGGAAAAAGCCCAAGGCTGCAATGACTTGCTTGTATTTGGCACTGTCGTATTGACCGCTTTTTTATCCGGCACTGTCCAACATTTGATCGGCTGGACTGCGGTAAATGCAGCGTTAATCCTGCCCGCGTTCTTCGTTGTCGCAGCCGTGTTTTGGTTGCGGCAACAACAAGCTAACGGTTTTTAAACAACTAAATGTTTAGTGTGGTTGCCTTCGTCATGTGCTTCTGGCATGGTCTTCTTAGTTATAGTGTAAGATTAGGAAAGCACTACGTCGCAATATTTGTTTTAAAACGAAGTTATCAGAAAAACGAAAGTAGGTTTGAACGATGCTTAACATTGTCATCGGGTGCGGTATCCTTGCCGTTCTTTATGGTATTTTTATAAGCCGTCAGGTGCTGAGTGCGGACGCAGGCAGCAAGCGAATGAAGGAAATTGCCTCAGGTATTCAAGAGGGGGCTGCTGCCTATCTCAACCGACAATACACTACTATTGGAATGGTTGGCGCTGCCATAGCATTAATCCTTGTTTATTTATTTAACTGGCATGTGGCTATAGGGTTCGTAATTGGTGCTGTCTTGTCAGGAGCTGCAGGCTATATCGGCATGCACATTTCAGTTCGAGCAAATGTTCGAACTACTCAGGCCGCGAGTAACGGGCTTGCAGAGGGATTAAAGGTTTCTTACCAAGCGGGATCCGTGACAGGGATGTTAGTGGCCGGCTTAGCCTTACTTTCCGTTACAGGCTATTATAAATTTCTTATCGAAAGTGGAGCTAGTGAGCGTGGTATCGTTGATCCATTAGTGGCCCTAGGGTTCGGCGCCTCACTTATATCCATATTTGCACGACTTGGGGGTGGAATTTTCACGAAGGGTGCGGACGTTGGAGCTGATCTCGTTGGCAAAGTTGAGGCTGGAATTCCTGAGGATGATCCGCGTAATCCAGCAGTGATTGCTGACAATGTAGGTGACAATGTAGGTGATTGCGCAGGTATGGCTGCCGATTTATTTGAGACTTATGTTGTAAGCGTAGTCGCAACTATGGTGCTAGCTCAGATCTTTTTCTCGGGAACGGCCGAAGGACAAATGATGGTTTTCCCATTGGTCATTGGCGCAACATGCATAGTAACTACAATAATCGGAAATTTTTTCGTAAAGCTGGGCGCTAACCAAAGCATAATGGGCGCTTTGTACAAGGGTTTTATTGCATGCACAGTTCTCTCAGCAGTGGCTCTGTACTTTGTTACGGATGAGGTAATAGGCTTGAAAAGCAGCTTCATTATATCGGGCCAATCTGCCACCGGCTTAGATCTTTTCTATTGCGGAATTATAGGATTGGTCACTACCGGTCTAATTGTTTGGATTACCGAGTACTACACTGGTACAGAATATCGCCCGGTCCGTTCAGTTGCTCAGGCATCTACTACCGGCCACGGTACAAATGTCATCCAAGGACTAGCGATCTCGATGGAGGCAACAGCGATACCGGCAATTATTATCTGTGCGGCCATAGTAGGAACTTTTTTGCTAGCCGGCCTTTTCGGAATCGCAATTGCTGTGACCACAATGCTTGCGCTCGCTGGCATCGTGGTTGCTCTCGACGCGTATGGGCCTGTCACTGATAATGCTGGTGGAATTGCAGAAATGGCCGAACTAAAAGAAAAAGTTCGGAAAACTACTGATGCATTGGATGCGGTGGGCAATACCACTAAAGCAGTGACAAAAGGATATGCTATAGGATCCGCAGGATTGGGTGCATTAGTTTTGTTCGCCGCTTATACTCAAGATCTTCAGCATTTCACGTCTAATTCAGATCAATTTAAATATTTCGCTGGAGTGACAGTAGACTTCTCTTTGTCGAATCCATATGTGGTTGTCGGCCTTTTTGTAGGTGGGCTTCTCCCCTATTTGTTTGGAGCTCTCGGCATGACTGCAGTAGGCCGGGCGGCTGGTGCTGTCGTTGTTGAGGTACGGCGCCAGTTCAAAGAGATAAAAGGTATTATGACAGGCAAGGCAAAACCGGAATACGGTGCCTGCGTGGACATGTTAACCAAGGCCGCAATCAAAGAAATGATTATTCCATCGATGCTTCCGGTATTGTCACCAATCATACTCTTTCTCGTGATCCAAGGCATAGCTGGTAAATCTGCCGCGTTCTCTGCGCTTGGAGCAATGCTTCTTGGGGTCATTGTGACCGGGCTATTTGTAGCTATTTCGATGACAGCAGGAGGCGGTGCCTGGGATAACGCTAAAAAATACATCGAGGATGGTAATCATGGAGGTAAGGGGTCTGATGCACATCATGCAGCGGTTACCGGGGACACTGTCGGTGATCCTTATAAAGACACTGCTGGCCCCGCTGTAAATCCCATGATTAAAATTACGAATATCGTGGCGCTTCTTTTATTGGCAATGTTAGCGCACTGACCTTTTGAAATGGAGTAAAGAAGAAACCCCTGAATGATTGGTTGGGGGTTTCTTTACTCTTTTTTTTTAATCACCCATTGGTATTCCCAAACCAAGATTTCCAAACATCTGCTCCCAAAATCCTAGTTCTTGCCCGGTCGTGCGCGTCTCTCGTTTGACCAAATCGACATCACGCCGGTCGCCTTTCTGGTATTTTTCTAAGTGTTGGACCTTACCGCGCGGGGTGAAATATATAGCTATAACTCGCTGATCAACTATGTTTTCAGGCAGAAAAGCCCATTGGGATGTTTCACGGCTGATATAATACCAAACCTGCGAATCAAACGTCCCTTTAGTGGAGGGATTTCCGAGTATCCTTACAACTTCTTCTCTGCTCGTTTCACCAATTTTGATCTTAGAAATTTGTGATTCGGTCGGCTGGTTTCCGCGCACAGCGGTTTTCGTTGAACAGGAGCTTAAAGTTGCCGTTATAATTATCATAAGACCTGCAAGTAATGAGTATTTTTTGATGGTCTGTTTCATGTTACTTTATTTTTCCATTATAGCGCGGTGGTAATTCAATGTTGGAAAGAGTGCTCAATGTTTAAACTTGGTTTTATCCACTAAAATTGCCTGGGATATCACGTACAATCTACCAGTTTTTTACGAAAGTATATTCATGCTGAAAAAAATAAGGTCTCTATTTGGATCTGACACATTTGAGGTGCCCGCTCGTGCATTATACCATCGTATTGTCGAGCAAGCACGGCAACGTTTTTTATATGAAGAATTTGATGTGCCAGATACGGCTAATGGGCGTTTTGATATGATAGTTCTTCATTGCTACTGTGTTATGAGGCGGCTCAAGCAAACGCCAGAAGGTTTTAAATTATCACAAATGCTCGCAACTATTTTGATAGATGATCTTGATCGAAATCTTCGAGAAATGGGTGTTGGTGATTTGTCTGTGGGCAAGAAAGTAAAACGTATAGCCGAGGGTTTCTATGGAAGACTTGATGCTTACGACGAGGCTACCTCGAACGCCGGAACGGAAGATCTTAGCCGTGCTCTGGAGCGAAATGTATACTTTGGCCTCGAGGCTAAACCAGAAAAGGGAGTTGAGGCCTTAACAGATTATTTTCAGAAACAAATTGATAATATAGACGGGGCCACTATTGACCATTTATCCAAAGGACTTATCGATTTTTATTCCCCATAAGATAATATGTGCGATATGGATCATATTGTAGAATTTTCGCGCCCTGTAACCGCTGATAAAGTCGGGTTTGATTCGGTGTCATTGGAGTGCAAGGCGAAGGAGGATGAGTTAAAATCGTTGGTTGCCCGTTTCGATCTTGTTTCGTTGGAAAGTTTGATGTTCTCGCTAAAATTTAAACGAAGTGAGACGACCGGTATAATTGAGGCAGCCGGGCGGCTTGCCGCGGTGGGCTTTCAAAAGTGTGTAATTACCTTAG
Source organism: Pseudomonadota bacterium (assembly GCA_036339585.1). Lineage (NCBI taxonomy): Bacteria > Pseudomonadati > Pseudomonadota > Pseudomonadota bacterium. The sequence goes on along the minus strand of JAYZAS010000012.1, from coordinate 134,873 downwards.
AACCGGTGGAATTTGAGCTTGACCAACCAATTTCATGGAGCTTTCTTGATAAGAGTAACGATGGACAGGAAGCTGATTTTGATAAAGAAATACTAGAATCAGCCGAATTAATTGAAAATAACCAAATAGATTTTGGGGAACTCGCAGCTCAACAGCTTGCCATTCTGCTTGATCCTTACCCTCGCGCACCTGGTGCAAAAATCCCTGCCGATGGTCTTTGGTTCGGAGAAATCGACGGGAATATCGATAGTAACAAACCATTTGCTGTGCTTAGCCAATTAAAGCATCAAAAGTAGGTTAGGTGTTTTGCTTGCTGTTCGGGCAATCTTTCTGTATGACACCGAGCAGTCTAAGCGATCTAACATATCACCATTTGAAAGGGAACTCGCATGGCTGTTCCTAAAAGTAAGATTTCGAAGTCCAGACGTAACATGCGTCGTGCGCATGATGCACTGAGAGCCGCTTCGTTTAACGAATGCCCTAATTGTGGGGAGCTCAAGAGGCCTCATCACGTTTGCGGTGCTTGTGGCCACTACGACGGTCGAGAAGTCGTCGAGCCTGGTGAAACTTGGCCTGCTAACGCTTAGGGAGCCGGCCCAAGCCGGGTTGTTGAGTCCGTGGCAAATGATCTCGTAATTTCTTTGGATACAATGGGCGGTGATAAAGCTCCTGAAATGATTATTCGTGGGGCCTCAATCGCTCGGGTACGCATGCCAGAAGTGCATTTTTTAATGGTAGGGGATGAATCTCGTATAGCCCCGTTACTAGAAAAGGATCCGGATTTGGCGGCAGTAAGTTCAATACGCCATACAGAGGATGTAATCTCTAGCGGAGAAAAGCCATCAGTGGCATTGCGATCTGGAAAAAATTCGAGTATGCGCCTTGCAATCAATGCGGTTGCTAATGGGGAAGCGGCGTCGGTGGTTTCTGCGGGTAACACCGGGGCTTTAATGGCAATTTCAAAGTTCGTTCTTAAAACGTTGCCTGGCATCGATCGGCCCGCAATTACTGCATTCTACCCCACCCAACAGGGTGAGGCATGTATGTTGGACTTGGGTGCCAACTTGCAATGCGACGCCAAAAACCTCGTTCAGTTTGCAGTGATGGGAGAGGTTTTCGCCCGTACGGTGCTTGGTATCCGAACACCGACGATCGGTCTACTCAATGTTGGCGTCGAAGAATTGAAGGGACATGAGGAAATTAGAGAAGCATCTGCAATTTTGCGCTCAACTGATTTGCCCGGGGAATTTGTTGGTTTCGTGGAGGGTGATGACATCGCGGCTGGCACAGTCGACGTCGTGGTTACTGATGGTTTTACCGGAAATGTGGCGCTGAAGACCGCTGAAGGAATGATTAAGTTGTACGCGGGATTCTTGAAGGATGCTTTCCGAGGTAGCCTTATTTCCCGGCTTGGTTATTTGCTAGCGAAGCGAGAAATAACTAATCTCCGCACACGAACGGACCCCCGTCGCTATAACGGAGCGATGTTGCTTGGGCTAAATGGCATTGTGGTAAAAAGTCATGGCGGTACAGATGGTTTCGGATTTGCCAGCGCTATTGAAGTTGCCGCTGATATGGCTACGCACCAGTTCCTACAGAAGATAACCGATGACATAGATCTTCTTGGCGAGGACTATGCTCAAGCCAACAAAAAAGTGACCAATTAGTATGCGACGGTCTGTTTTTTTGGGGTGTGGGTCATATCTCCCAGATAAAATCCTCACAAATGACGACTTGGCAAACGATCTCGATACATCGGATGAGTGGATCTCTAAACGGACGGGTATTAGGCAGCGCCATATTGTTGCTGAAGGCCAATTAACGTCTGATTTAGGCGTGGAAGCTTCTAGGAGGGCGATGGCGAATGCAGGTGTCACCCCCGATGATATTGACCTTATCGTTTTAGCGACGGTAACACCTGATAATACGTTTCCGTCCACTGCTACGCATATTCAGTCAAAACTCGGGGTTAAAAGAGGAGTGGCATTTGACGTTCAAGCGGCATGTTCTGGCTTTATCTATGCACTGAACACCGCAGATAATATGATAAGGCTTGGTCAAGCCAGTAAAGCTCTTCTTGTGGGCTCTGAGACCTTTAGCCGCATAGTTGATTGGGAAGATCGAAGCACATGCGTTTTGTTTGGCGATGGAGCTGGTGCAGTTGTGCTCGGTGCTGAAGATAACAATGGGAGCAACGAGGACCGTGGAGTGCTATCAACCCATATACATTCTGATGGCGACTATTATAAATTGTTGTGGACAAATGGCGGGCCATCAACCAATGGCCAGGCGGGTTATATTGAGATGGACGGCGCTGATGTTTTTAAACACGCGGTATTGAGAATGGCAGAGACCGTTCAGGAATCACTTACTGAAAACGATCTAGATATTTCCGATGTTGATTGGTTGGTTCCACATCAAGCAAATATAAGAATTATGGATAGCGTTGCAAAAAAACTTTCAATTGATAAGTCAAAGGTTGTTGTAACTGTCGATCAGCATGCTAACACCTCTGCAGCGACTATTCCCATGGCGCTTGCTGATGCGCAATCTCGGCAATGCTTTTCTCCGGGAGATCTAATATCGCTAACAGCTATGGGGGGAGGATTCACATGGGGTTCCGCTCTAATACGCTGGTAGAGTCGGTAGCCGCTGTTTGGTGCAGTTTGAAAGCTAACTATTTTCCTCATATTCTAAGCAATTGACTGAGAGTGCGCTGCTGGTTACGCTATAGATGGAAACAGATTGCGATGGGGAAATATGATGACCGATGACACAGTCACACGAGCGCAATTAAGCGAGGCCGTTTATCAGGGAATTGGTTTGTCAAGGAATGAATCTTCCGATCTTGTAGAGTCTGTTTTAGAGGAAATAACAGATGCTTTACTGCGAGACGAGATGGTGAAAATATCGTCATTTGGTAGTTTCTTTGTTAGGCAGAAGGGTCAAAGAATTGGCCGGAACCCCAAGACTGGGGAAGAGGTGCCAATCCTACCAAGGCGAGTCCTTGTCTTCCGTCCTAGCCATGTGCTTAAGGGGCGTATTAACGACGGATATGAAAAGCGCTCGGGCCAAGGTGTCCCTGTAAGCGGCCTCACGGATGGTTCTAGTTCGTGATGGCATATCAAACCGCCGAAACCAAATCGGGTGATGCCTTCAGGACTATTAGTGAGGTATCGACCTCTTTAGATATACCTCAACACGTTTTGAGATTCTGGGAAACGAAATTCTCGCAGGTAAAACCGATGAAACGGGCTGGAGGGCGTCGCTATTACCGTCCTGGTGATATAGTTCTCCTTGGAGCTATACGTTCGTTGTTATACGATGAAGGATACACCATTAGAGGCGTACAAAAAATTCTGAGAGAAAAGGGCGTACGTTGTTTGGTCGGAGAGAAGGTTGCCGATAATGAGAACGACAATAAAGACCGTGCTTTAGCCAACGCTAGTGCATCAACAGAGACCGATACCGGTGAGGCGACTGTTGTCAACGCGGCCACACACCGTGAGTTATCCTCCATACTAAAGGAATTGCACTCACTTGAAAGCGAACTGCGTCGATAAATTTCAATATTCATTGCTGTGAAGAAAAGCTAGCGATATGGTGCTAATGTAGGGATTTTATACTCACTACGTTCGGGGCGTGGCGCAGTCTGGTAGCGCATTCGACTGGGGGTCGAAAGGTCGTAGGTTCAAGTCCTACCGCCCCGACCAGTCAAAATAGTGTGAAAATCGAGATCTTAGAGGTGCATTGGCACTGCTCCGAACGATCTTACAAACAGTAGTTACTTGGTTACAATCTGCCGACCTTCATCGGTCAATTTGCAGACTAACCAATCCGGTTTTATTGGATTATCGAACCATGGAGAGGCCCAGCCTTTGTTGATACAACTTTTTATTGTCCGTTCGCTCACTTTTTGGCCAAGTCCATCAAATAACGGTAATTTTCCGCCAGGTTGCTCTAAACCACGCTTCAACCATTCTAATTGACCGGGTGTCGGTCTGCTTGGTTTTGGGCACGTTACTATTTTTTTTGGTGCCATTTTTTTGGATTCTTCCGTGTGATCCCCATAATTGTACCCTTGTTTTTATACGATATTAACATAACGTCGGCAGAAGTTAGAAAAGAAATATCTTTGGGGGATGGCGGATGAGTTTTTGTATGGTTTATGTAACGGCAAACAACCAGGAGGAGGCTGAGAAGATTGCATTTACGGTGGTAGAGGAAAATCTTGCCGCTTGTGCCAATGTATTGGGTCCAATGATTTCAATTTTTTCTTGGAAAGGAGACTTGCAACGTGAGGAAGAGGTCGCAATGTTATTGAAAACTACGGAAAAGAACGTTGCCCGCCTTACTAAAAGAATAACTACGTTACATTCATATGATTGTCCCTGCGTATTGGCATGGCCCATTCAGTATGGCAATAGCGATTTCTTGGATTGGCTTAAAACTGAGACGGGTGGTTAATGAAACTCTCGTTGAGTGATACCTTTCAGTGACCATAAATTCGTACTTCTCAGTGACCAGAAAAGGGGAATAAGGTACATTAGAAAAAAGGGTCTGTTATTTATCAATATAAGGGGGGTCAGCCGCGATGACGATGAAAACGGTGTTGGTGCCGATTGAGGAAAGTGAGGGACTTGAATCAATACTTGAAACCGCGCTTTTTACAGCAAAGATATTTGGTAGTTATATCGAAGGTCTCTATTATCAGCCAACCGCAGCGAGCACGATGGTGGTGGCGGGTGAGGGGTTGGTAGTAACTACCCCAGAATTGGTTGAGAGCGTAGAGCAACGAGATCGGGACAGGCGTGAACAAGTCCATAAGTTTTTTACAGATTTTATGAAGAGTAGGGGGATCCCGGTCGGGCCTGCGGCTTCGCCGCAAGGCCCAGTTCAAGCGAATTGGGTAGAGGAAGATTCTCCAAATTCCGAAATAGTGGGAAGCCGAAGCCGTGTATTTGATATCACCGCTGTAGCCAGGCCTACGAAAGGAGCAAATATTGCTGCAATGAGTATACTGGAGGCAGCGCTGTTTGAGGGAGGTAAACCAATTTTGATCGCACCGCCGAATGTGCCAGACCAGCTAGGTAAACACATAGCGATAGCTTGGAATGGCTCCACAGAAACAGCACGAACGATTGCATTTAGCATGCCTTTTATCAACCGGGCTAAACGGGTCACGATCATTACTATCGAGGACTTTGGTGTCCCTGGCCCGAGTGCCGGTGAACTCGCGCGGCAAATGGAGCGTAATGGTATAGAAATAGAAACGGACACTAAGCATGTTGACAGATCAAAGGACAGTCCTGGTAAAGTATTTCTGGATGAAGCCGAAGAAATAGGCGCAGATTTACTCGTTAAAGGTGCCTACACTCAGAGCCGTATCAGGCAAATGATATTCGGAGGCGCAACCGATTATATTCTTTGGAATTCCCAAATTCCTGTTTTAATGGCTAATTAAGTCCGCATGGGGCCCAAAGATTGGTTATCTGCGATTAAAGAGCGATAAAGCATGGTGTCATATGTTTTTATTTGGAGTAGGCGGTAGAAAAATTCTATTGGATGGTCGTAATAGAAGTTGTGTAGCTGGGAGCTACGTCGCTCAGTACTATCTGATAATCATAGAAACCTGAAATTAAGGATCAGCTTCCAAAATCGAGGCCGATGTCAAGTGAAGTGGTACTGTGCGTGAGTGCGCCTGAGGAAATTAGATCCACCCCCGTTGCTGCAAAATCAGCAATGTTATCTTTAGTAACTCCGCCAGAAATTTCTATTAACATCCGGTTGTCAATTTTCTTAACTGCTTCAGCAATTTTTGCTGGTGCAAAGTTATCTAACATTACGACATCAGCGCCATTAGGGTGCATTTGCAAGACTGCATCCAGCTGTTCAAGGGTATCTACTTCAACTTCGATCTTCACAAGATGACCGGCATTGGCCCTAGCCCTTTGAATGGCATTAATTACACCGCCTGCAGATAAAACATGGTTATCTTTTATCAACATGGCATCATCCAAGCCAAATCTATGATTCGTGCCACCGCCAACTCGTATTGCATATTTTTCAATTACGCGATGCCCAGGCGTAGTTTTTCGTGTGCATACAATGCTTGCGCGATAGTCTTTTACTGCCTTCACCATTTCAGCGGTGGCCGTTGCAATACCTGATAGCCGGCACAAAAAATTCAGAGCGGTTCTTTCTCCCATTAGCAATGTACGAGTAAGACCTGCAACCGTAGCAATCTTGTCACCCGGTGCTACGGTTGTCCCATCTTCCACATGCTTGTTAAAGCTAGTGGTAGCGTCAAGTAGTTGGAATACCGATTTTACAACCCCGAGACCCGCGACAACTCCTTTCTCACGGGCTATGAAAGCGGCTTCGCTAACTGCCCCAATGTCAATGATGGCATCTGTTGTAATATCGCCTGCACGTCCCAAGTCTTCCTCTAAGGCGCACCGAACCAGCTGCTCAAATATTAGGGATGGAAGTGGAGGAGGGGGGCTTTCCATCGGCGTTCCGGGTCTTTCTGATTTCAACTGAGCTCAAGCATACGTTCCACAGAACGTCGAGCATCAACGGCAACACCCGGATCAACCTCTATCTCAGGCGACAACGTCTTAAGCGCCTCTAAAATTCCTGGGAGAGTTATGCGTTTCATGTGTGGGCACAAATTGCATGGCCGTATGAACTCTACATCTGGATATTCCGCTGCTACATTATCACTCATAGAACACTCGGTAACCATCATCACTTTGGGTGGTCTCTGTTGGCCAACATAATCAATCATACCTGCAGTGGAGCCAACAAAGTCAGCTGCGGCGAGCACGTCCGGCGGACACTCTGGATGTGCGATAACGACTAAGCCTTCGAAATTTTTACGGTATCCATTTATTTCTTCAGCTGTAAAACGTTCATGAACTTCGCAATGCCCTTTCCATGCAATTATTTCTACCTTGTCTGTTTGGCTTGCAATGTATTTGGCGAGATATTCATCCGGTATACATATAACTTTGTCTACACCCAATCCTTCTACCACCTTTACCGCATTGCCAGATGTGCAACAAACATCAGACTCCGCTTTCACTTCAGCTGATGTGTTTACATAAGTAACGATTGGAATACCGGGATATTTTTCTTTTAAAAGGCGTACATCAGCACCAGTGATTGAATCCGCTAGCGAGCACCCAGAGAGCATATCAGGCAATAATACCGTCTTGTTTGGATTTAATAGCTTGGCTGTTTCGGCCATAAAGTGGACACCGCATAAAACAATAACTTCAGCCTCGACATTGACCGCCTCTCTCGCAAGGGCGAGAGAGTCACCAACGATATCTCCTACACAATGAAATATCTCTGGTGTTTGGTAATTATGCGCCAGTATTACGGCATTACGTCGTTTTTTGAGTTCGTTTATTGCTTCTATGTAAGGAGCATGAAATGGCCATTCGACTTCAGGTATGACCGTTCTTACTCGATCGTATATTCCTGCTGTCGCTAAGGCGACTTCGGGCGTGTAATCTAACTCTGCTCTCATATCTAAAATTTTACTCGGATAAAAATATTAAATATAGTCAAATTGAGTATATATATAGTATATAATGGTCGGTCCCAATTAGCAATAGGCGAAATTCTGTTATACCTATGCCTGCGATTATTATAAAACGCGCGTTAGTTTATGGTGATTGGCGAACTGGGAGCCCGACACCCGGTTGAGAGCGTTCACGAACGGCATCTCGCCGAAATTGAAATAAGGCAGCAGGTCGACCTCTGCTCTCCGTATCCAGTTTGCCGGTTTGTTCAACTAACCTATTGTTTGTGACAAGGCGGCGAAAATTTTGCTTATGTAGTCGAACACCAGATAAAGCTTCAACCACATTTTGCAGCTTAAGCAGTGTGAAGGTTGGCGCCAATAACTCGAAAACTAACGGTCTATATTTTATTTTCCCCCGGACACGTGCAAGTGCTGTTGCTAGCATTCGCCGGTGGTCAAGAGCAAAAGAACGTCCAACACCAGCTTCGGTTTTTTTGAGTACCGCATCACGTTTGGCTTCTACTACCAGTCCTGCCTCATATAGAAGCTCATATCGATCTAAAACTCTTTCAATATCCCAACGTGAGTCAGTTGTCGCAAATGCAATTGAGGTGCGTTCAGCTCTCTGTGCTTGCTCTTCTGGTTCGGCCATAATCCATTGTTCGAGAGCAGGAAAAATAAATTGGTCTAGTAGTGGTGGTCGACCGCTTCGCCAATCCTCCCAGGGTAAAAAATCATAACAATTCACCCATTCAGCATCTTTGGTTCTGAAAGGTGAGTTTTCTCTTACCAATGCAAGATAACCAATCGAGACCACCCTCGATCCATCAGCTCTCTCGCGGGGATCACGGTTACGATCACCAAAAGTATAAAGTTGTTCCACGTACCCAAGGCTCAGGCCGGTTTGTTCTTCTACCCACTCCCGAAGACCTAATTCAAGTGTCCTGTGTCTATTTGGTTCAAATGGACCGAACGGAAGCGCTGTGGGGCGATCTTCGGCGGGCGCATATTCGGATAGTACGCCCTTATGAACGGTTAATACTCTCGGTGCACCCTCGGTAACGGCCATAATAACAGCATTAAGTCCGATGTTTATATCCAAAGCTACCATACAGTTATCACTCTTTGCTCTCCGATCAAATTTTTAAGCGAGGTATCTCAATTTTCGGACATCTGTCCATTATGACCGGTATACCGGCAGCTGTGGCGCGTTTTGCCGCCTCTTGGTTTACGACACCAATTTGCATCCATATAGCTTTTGCATCTACAGCAATCGCCGCATCAATTATTTGTCCGACTTCATCAGGTTTGCGAAAGATATCGACCATATCTATTGGCGTGGTAATTTCAGAAAGACTTCCAAAAACGAGCTCTCCCAAGATTTCTTTGCCGGTTTTGAATGGATTTACCGGAATTACCTGATAACCCTGCATTTTTAAATATTTCATCACGGCATAACTCGGTCTATCTGGCTTGTCGCTCGCACCTATCAACGCGATTGTACGTGTGGTCTTAAGAATTCTTTTTATAACCACATCCGAGGTAGAATTGGATTCTGACAAGGGCATCATGTCAGGTATTCCGGCCTGACCTCGTCTGGTGCAGCCGTATTTACCGTACGCGACGATCTATAGAATTCTCGTATCATGTCTGCCTTATAATGGAATGTTGCTAATATAGCTTGTTCGTCTTCAAGTTGGCACATTTGATTTTAATTACGCTTCAAATTAAATTCTTCATCGATAATCTCAACAAGAAGTATTCCAAATTCTTGTCTGGCTCAATTAGTTTCAAAAGCTATCAATGGGCAGAGAATAAGATGCTAGGGAGCACGACCGAGCTGCTCGAAAACTTAAAAATAAGCTTTAGGGCGCCAATCCGCTTTGATTAGAAAGGCAATGGGCCTTAAGTGATCCTTATGCGGAACTCAATTGTGCCTACTTGTCGCTCATATCAAAACTTTTGATTTTGCGATCTGTATTTTATCTCACAATTATTGGTCAGGGAAAGGTAAACGCCTTTTTTCGCCACTGATATCTGTCAATAACAAGTTATGCACCAAAACGTCGTAAGTAAAAGACGCGGTATCTGAATACCGTCTTGCATTTGTATGATTTTATTTAATAAAATTAACATAAGGTTTATTGACACTGGGTCTTCTTTTGTCCTATGTACTGCCGGAAATCGGTGTTTTTAGCCTGTCGGAAACAAACTATGAAAACATACTCAATGAAACCTGCCGAGGTTGAAAAAAAATGGTTTTTGGTCAACGCTGAGGGATTAGTTCTTGGCCGAATGGCGTCTATAATAGCAAATATTTTGCGAGGAAAACATAAGGCGAGTTATACGCCACACGTGGATTGTGGAGATAACGTAATAGTCATCAATGCTGAAAAAGTGGCAATGACTGGCAAGAAAAAGAACAACAAGGTTTATTTTCGTCACACAGGTTACCCGGGCGGCATAAAGTCAGAGACACCGGAAGAAATTTTTGCGGGTAAAAACCCCGGCAAGGTTGTGGTAAAAGCAGTTCAGCGGATGGTACCAAGCGGTTCTTTGGGCAGGACACAACTTTCAAATCTTAAAGTTTATGCTGGAGCAGAACACCCCCACGATGCGCAAAAGCCGCAGGAGCTAGACATTGCTTCTATGAACAACAAAAATAAACGGAGTTCTTAGGCATGGCTGATGATTTAGAAAAGCAGGAGGCACCAGCTTCTGATATGCCTGTTGCAGGCCTAAGTGCTGGGTCGAAGTTGGTTAAAACGGAAAGTGGAACTGGATCTAAAATTGATGACCTCTCTGCTCTCGCTGACGCAGTGGGTAATGAGAAATCTTTAGATATTAGTGAGCCTGCAGTACCCCAGCTAGACGAGCAAGGGCGTGCTTATGCTACAGGTAAGCGTAAAAATGCTGTAGCACGGGTATGGATAAAGCCTGGTAGTGGAGTGGTAAAGGTGAATGGTCGTGAAATTGAGAGATATTTCGCTCGCCCAGTTTTAAGAATGGTTATTGATCAGCCTTTTCAGGCGGCTGCTCGTCATAATCAGTATGATGTGACGTGCACAGTTACCGGCGGTGGACTCTCGGGGCAAGCTGGCGCCGTTCGTCATGGGATTTCGAAAGCGCTGGTTAATTTTGAACCCACACTACGTCCAACCTTGAAACAAGGTGGCTTTTTAACTCGGGACTCCCGGGTTGTTGAGCGGAAAAAATATGGAAAACGTAAGGCAAGACGGTCTTTCCAATTCTCTAAACGGTAAAGGGCGTCATCTAGTAAATAATCGGAAAAAGGTGCCGATTGTTTTATGGGTTGCTTGTTCTTGTGGTTGGTGCACACACACGAATAAGTCTGTCATTTGAGCTATGAAAAAAATTATTCTTGATTTGGAACGATATTTGTCATGGCGATCATCGGACCGTGATGTAGAACTTAAGGTTACCAATGGTGATAACGTAGTTTTGACTATCTCACCGGATGGTCACGATGCGGAGTCAATGTATCTGGGAAATGGAGGCGCCAGTGCATTGGTGAAAGCGGGGGAATGGTTTACCCTAGAGACTATTGGCATAAGATCTGAGGTTTGTTTTAACAAAGATGATTTCAGGGAAACAGTTGCTGCAGCCGACTGGGTGCCTATTCCCCGGGCTTCAAAAAATTCATAGAGGGAAAAAAATCATATATTATTTAGGACAATGATTTTGGCGTACGTGGCCGTGAATATTGGTATTGCCCCTTGTGTTGTTAGAAAAACACCTTCTTGCCTTTCATTCCATTAAATATTAGGTAAAAGTCCGAATTAAGCTAGAGGTCTGAATAAAGATTTGCTGCATACGGTTAATGGAACATGGCATTCACAACTAAAATAAATAAAGCCGGTTCGACACCCCCTATCTCAGTTGGTATATTGGGTGCTTCGGGTTATACGGGCGCCGAGCTGATACGCTTGGTGTATAATCATGATGTAATGGAAATAAAGTTTGTAACTGCTGACCGGCATTCGGGCAAAACGATAGCGTCGGTATTTCCGCACCTTGCTCATCTCTCATTGCCAGATCTGGTTTCTATCAGTGAGATAGATGTTTCTGTAGCGGATGCGATATTCTGCGCCTTACCTCATGGTACGACACAAGAGGTAATAAGTACATTTTTGAAGAATTACCCAGAGAAAAAAATTGTCGATCTGTCAGCTGATTTTCGATTAAGAGACGTTAACCTTTATGCTAGATGGTATGGGCATTCCCATCAAGCGCCTGATCTTCAAGCTGAAGCAGTATACGGGCTAACTGAAATCTATCGTGCTTCCATTCGTAATAGTCGACTCTGTGCCAATCCGGGGTGCTATACAACCACTGCAGAGTTACCGCTTATTCCGCTTCTTGAAGAAGGTCTTATAGCCAAGGATGACATTATAATTGATGCAAAATCAGGTGTCAGCGGCGCAGGGCGTTCGGAAAAACAGGCAAATCTGCATACGGAAGTGAGTGAGGGAACAAATGCCTATGGTATAGGTGCTCACCGTCATGCCCCTGAAATTGACCAAGAGCTTAGCAGAGCCGCTAATAGTCAAGTGTTAGTATCATTCACGCCCCACCTAATACCGATGAACAGGGGAATACTTGCCACTATCTATGTTCGGCTCACAGGTAAAGCGACGGCGAAAGATCTTCGTGCTTGCTTAAAAAACCGCTATTCAGGAGAACCTTTTGTTCACGTGCTTCAGGACGGTGCCCCTTCAACACGCGATGTTAGGGGTTCTAATCGGTGTCATATGAGCGTTAGTAATGACCGATTGCCCGGTCGTGCCATAATAGTGTCAGTAACCGACAACTTAGTGAAGGGTGCAGCAGGTCAGGCAATTCAAAATATGAATGTGATGTGTGGCTTGCCTGAAACCATGGGGCTCGACCAATTAACTTTATTTCCTTAGAAACGTCTTTTTTAGTCGGCCTTTGTCAGAACATAAGAGCCAGGCGCATCCTCGATAACATCAAGAGCTCCTTCCCCAGGAATACGCGCTTCAATTTCGACGCCGCTAAATGTTTTTAACCATTTGGCCCACTCTGGCCACCAGGAGCCGGGACACTCGGTAGCATCTTTCAGCCAAGCCTCTGGAGTTTCGGGATTTTTAGGGTTCGACCAATACGAATATTTAGCTGCACACGGAGGATTAATAACTCCTGCGATATGCCCGGAAGTTGCGAGGCAGAACCTCGTCGGGCCTTTGAAGATTCGCATGGCCGCGTATGTAGATTTCCATGGTGCTATATGATCATCCTGGGCAGATAGAATAAAGCAAGGGGTCTTAATTTGTGCCAGATCAATCGGCGTATCACAAAAATTGAGTGCATCTTTTTTGATTAATTTGTTTTCCAAATACATTTTACGCAGATAAAAACTATGCATTGCTGCCGGCATACGAGTGCTATCTGAGTTCCAAAAAAGCAGATCAAATGGGAACGGGTCACGTCCCATCAAGTAGTTGTTAATGACGAAAGACCAAATTAAATCGTTAGCTCGTAGCATATTAAATGTAGCTGCCATCTCTGTTCCTTTAAGATAGCCCTGAGCATTCATTTTTGTCTCAAGTTGGGAAAGCTGTTCTTCATCAATAAAGATACCCAATTCGCCAGCTCGCTCAAAATCAACCATCGTCGTGAAAAATGTTGCAGATTTTATGGATAGCGTTAATTTTTTGTTTTTTCTTTCCATAAGCGCCAATGTTGCGGCGAGTAGCGTTCCTCCGAGGCAATAACCGATCACATTGATGCCTGTTTCCCCAGTGGCTTTTTGTATAGCTTCCAGGCATGCTAGAGGGCCTTTTGTGATATAATCCTCGAAAGTCTTTTCAGACAATTTTTCGTCTGGGTTGACCCACGAAACCATAAAAATTGTTAACCCCTGACTAATTGCCCATTTTACGAATGAATTCTTTTCTTGCAGGTCTAATATGTAATATTTGTTAATCCACGGAGGTATTATTAGGAGCGGTGTTTTGCTGACTGTCGGCGTTGTGGGGTTGTACTGGATGAGTTGCAACAGTTCATTTTGATAGACTACCTTCCCGGGACTGGTCGCTAAATCCTTTCCGACCTCAAAGGCATTTTCCTCAACCATTTTAATCCGCAGCTGATCTTCACTATTCTCTATATCCTCTATTAGGTTGTCTAGCCCATGGACTAGGTTTTGACCTCCACGCTCGATTGTTTCCCTCAGCACCTTAGGGTTGGTCATTACAAAATTGGTTGGAGCCATCGCATCAGCAAATTGACGTGTATAAAAATCCAATTTCTGCATTGTTTTTTCATCAAGGCCGTCAGTATTTTTGACAGTATCTTGCATCCAACGCGCAGTGAGCAAATACGACTGTTTTATGAAGTCAAAAACAATATTTTCATGCCAATCGTTGTCACGGAAACGAAAGTCACTTTGAGATGGGATAATCGTTGGTTCAGTATTTTTTCCAGCAATTTTGTCAGCGGTATTTTGCCAAAGGACCATTTGTTTTTGCCAGAGTGCGAGCTGGTTTTGTGCCAATTTAACTGGATTGTTCATGACTTGGCGGGTGAATTCTATAAAGGCATGGCTGACATTTAGGGGATCTGCAAATTGTTCTTTATAACCCTTGGCTTGCTGACGCCGCACGAGCTCAGCTACGATTTTTTGACTTTTAGAGGCTATATCTATCCAAACTCGTGAGTATTCGACCGGGTCTGGTGCCTTTCGTTCGTTGCCTGATTGATCACCCATGATTTTTTGCCTATACTTGGTCTACATTTTGCATTTAATTTTAGACGATAAGTTATTACTTTTATATTTACTTATCAGAGACGCTAATTTCCTTTCAATGTCTACCTTACACCATTGAATTCGTAAGGTCAGGCACTGATATGGTATCTATGCAAAAAGACTTGTTTAGGAAGGTTAAAGCGAGTGATTAGATCAATAAGTGCTAGTGCCTTCTGTGTCGAGCAACTGCTTTGCCAGCTTCGGGTTTGCACAGCTATTGTAATGGGGGCAATGCTGGGGGCCTGTAGCACAATGGATGCCGTCAGTGATGGGGTGGTAGATGCGGCTACGATGATTAATCCCTTAAACTGGATTGATGACGAAGATGAAAAGGTCGAAGGAAAAACCTATTTAACAAGCAAAAAAAATACAGGTGAAGCGAAAGATCTTGAAGAGGTGGAAACAAAAGTTCCTAAACTGAATGGTAAGACTGATTCAAGACGCAAATCGAGGTCTGCGAAAAACCCTTCAAGCATGCTGTATGGTGATAATCGGCTGGACAAAAGTTATCCAAAGCTTGGTAATATTCCAGACCGGCCCACAAGCGAGGCAGCTTTAATACGCCGGATCCAGCACAAAAAGCTCGCAGATGGCTTGGTTGCTGACAGTGAAAATGCTCAGTATACCGATAAAGTACTTAGAGCATCTTCAGCTGTTACTCCACCTCCGCCAAATGCGGCGCCAGTATCCGAAGTTGAAGCCCAGAGAGTGAGCGCTCCGAAATTGAACGTTACGCCAAATAGCGCGAAAAAGTCAGATCTTGCCTCGCCGCAGAAGGTATTGAGTAGCCCAGGCCGTGCAAACGCTCTGACAACAGAAACAGCTAAGGTTCAGGCACCGCGACCCATAGCGTCGCCTGCCGTGATAAAGGGTGGTACTTCAGATGGCACGGTATCGCCGCCGGGTATTGCTAATAAAAAAAGGCCACTGAATGCATCATTAAATTCGAAAAAATCCCAAACTCCAGTGCCTGGGATAGTGCCTCCGCCTCCGCCTCCAACAGCATATCAAAGAGATTCTGAAAAACAGTTTGCAACGCCTGTGGGCAGGCCGCGTGTTGTTGCTGAAGTGCCAAAGGTGGCACATCGTAAATCCGACCCACCGCCATCCCCACCTGCTCTGACTGAGCGACCCTCCACTGTTCAAGCTCCCTCAAAAGCTGTGGCTCAGGAAATTGGAAATGAAAATACAGGTTTGGTTGAAACGAGCATGCCCTTGAGTAGGGTCCCTCAAACGGTTCAGGTCGCAACGATTTAT
This sequence comes from Pseudomonadota bacterium, assembly GCA_036339585.1. NCBI lineage: Bacteria > Pseudomonadati > Pseudomonadota > Pseudomonadota bacterium. The sequence goes on along the minus strand of JAYZAS010000012.1, from coordinate 119,292 downwards.
TTTGATAATGGATCATCTCGGCTTCAAGCTAGAGATCGTGCAGTCGTGCATGATGTTGTAGCGATGTTTGAGGAGACCGGCGGCGCTATCAGGATAGTTGGGCATTCTAGCGGAATAACTGCAAGCAGGAACTCAGGGCGCGGCAAATTAGTTAATTTCAAAGTGTCGCTCGATCGTGCAAACTCCGTAGCTGCGGAGTTAGTTAGAAATGGAGTTCCAGCGAAATATATTGACGTGGTAGCTCACGGTGCAGATAGTCCAGTCTATGCCGAATATTCCCCAAATGGTGCGGCTGGAAATCGCCGCGCGGAGGTTTATTTACAATATGTTAGTGGTATGTAGGCATTCGTAAGTAAATTGTATGTCGACGACGTAAGAGTTCAGGGTTACATGAGTAGCACACTGGCGCTATTTTAACATTCTAGTTACTGGAATAACTAATGGACGATAATTTTTATCGCATAAAAAGGTTGCCGCCTTACGTGTTCACTGCAGTCAATCAAATGAAGGCGGAGGCGCGAGCGTCAGGGGAAGATATAATTGATTTTGGTATGGGAAATCCAGATAGCGCAACCCCTCAGCACATCGTGGATAAGTTAGTAGAAAGCGTTAAAGACCCCAAGACACATCGTTATTCTAACAGCCGTGGAATTCCGGGGTTAAGAAAAGCAATGGCCGCTTATTATCAGCGCCGTTTTAATGTGGAGCTTGACCCAGAAAATGAAATTATCGCGACTTTGGGGTCGAAAGAGGGGCTTGCAAACCTAGCTCAAGCTATTACGAGCCCCGGCGATATGATCTTGGCACCAAATCCATCCTATCCGATCCATGCTTTTGGTTTCATAATTGCTGGCGGTTCTGTGCGTCACCTGCCAGCTTACGTCTCAACTCCGGAGGCGCGCCATGGATTTATGGACGCTCTAGAGAGAGCTGTTGCTCGTTCAATCCCAAAGCCTCTCGCTGTTGTCATAAATTTCCCGTCTAATCCAACTGCCGAGGTTGTATCTTTAGACTTTTTTGAAGAAATTGTTGATTTTTGTAAACGGCATGAAATTTGGATACTTTCTGACTTAGCGTATGCAGAAGTGTATTTTGAACATGGACCACCACCCTCTATACTTCAGATTAAAGGTGCACGAGAAATCGCGGTTGAATTTTCTTCGCTAAGTAAGACTTATTCAATGCCCGGTTGGCGTCTGGGGTTTGCTGCGGGCAACAAAAAACTCATTGCTGCTTTAGCTCGGGTCAAGTCCTATGTAGATTACGGTGCATTTACGCCTATCCAAGTTGCGGCAGCAGCTGCTCTCAATGGTCCCCAAGACTGCGTTGAATCCATGCGAGAACTTTATCGTAAACGTCGTGATGTGCTTATAGATGGGCTTGCCAGCGCAGGTTGGGCTGTGCCAAGCCCCAAGGCTACGATGTTTGCATGGGCTCCGTTACCTCCCGAATTTGCGAATTTAGGTTCATTAGAGTTTTCTAAGTTACTTCTCTCAGAAGCTAACGTTGCCGTTTCACCTGGCGTTGGTTTTGGCGAGTATGGTGAGGGGTATTGCAGATTAGCCCTTGTAGAGAACACGCAGCGAATCCGACAAGCAGTTCGCAACATAAAAGTCTTTCTTGCTAATAGTGATAAATATTTAGAAGCTGTTCAGAGTAAGGTCGTTGCGGAATGACTGCACCGCTCAGGATTGCCGTAGCTGGCCTCGGCACAGTCGGCATGGGAACAATCGAAATTTTGCGGGCGAACAGGCAAATTCTGGCTCGAAGAGCGCAGCGCCCTTTTGAAATTGTTGCAGTATCTGCGCGGGACCGAGGCCGTGATAGAGGTGCTGATATTTCTAATTTCTGTTGGTACGATGATCCAGTAAAGATGGCTGCTGAAGTTGAATGTGATGTTGTGCTTGAGCTCATAGGTGGGGGTGGGGATATAGCAAAGAATGTGTGCAAAAGTGCGATTGCCAAGGGTCGTCATATAGTAACCGCGAATAAAGCATTGTTGGCATTGCATGGGACGGAGCTGGCAAGATATTCTGAGAGCGCTGGTGTTGCATTTTGTTACGAGGCTGCTGTAGCTGGCGGTATTCCGGTGATAAAAACACTACGCGAAAGCTTAGCTAGCAACAGCGTAAGCCGTATTCAGGGTATTCTTAATGGAACATGTAACTTTATCTTAAGTTCAATGCGCACAACTGGGAGTGCTTTTGGGGAGGTTCTTGAAGAGGCGCAAAAACTTGGTTACGCTGAGTCAGATCCAAGTTTGGATATCGATGGTATTGACGCAGCCCATAAATTAGCGATTCTTTCAAGTATCGCTTTTGGTACGGAACTCGATTTTGAGGGAGTACACGTTGAAGGGATTAGGTCGATAAGTGCGGAAGACATAGCTTTTGCTGATGAACTTGGATTTCGTATCAAGCTCCTAGGTATTGCAGAGAAAACGCGAGCGGGAATTCGGCAACGCGTTCATCCTGCAATGGTACCTATTTCTGCTCCGATATCAGCAATTGAGGGCGTGCTTAACGGCGTTTCCATTGAGGGTGATTTTGTTGGGCCAGTTATGCTGGAAGGTGCCGGGGCCGGTGGCGGGCCAACAGCATCGGCTGTTGTAGCCGATTTGGTAGATATTGCTTGTGGTCGTATTATGCCTCTTCTGGGGATTTCTTCTAATTATCTTACCCGGTCCACCATAGACCCAATGGAGGACCACAAAGGTGCATATTTTATTCGTATGATGGTTTACGACAGACCGGGGGTATTAGCGGACATATCTGCTACATTGCGAGACCATGATATCTCAATTGAAGGCGTCATTCAACGGATGAGATCTGCCACCGAGGCTGTACCTGTTGTGGTAACCGTTCATGAGACAACCGAGCGTTCAATGAATGCTGCGATGAAAAAAATCTCCGAGATAAAGGCGATACAGCCGCCAATACAAGCTATAAGGATTGAACGAAGCTAGAGAACATGCATATAAAAGTATCGGAGGGAGGGGGAAATGAGCAACATATCCGTTAACATGGAACGAAACCTCGCGTTAGATGCCGTACGGGTTACCGAGGCAGCTGCGCTTGCGGCTTCACGATGGATGGGGAGAGGCGATGAGAAGCAGGCCGACCAAGCTGCCGTAGACGCTATGCGCGAGGCTTTGAACGGTTTGTCTATAAAAGGAACTGTGGTGATCGGTGAGGGCGAACGAGATGAAGCGCCGATGCTATATATCGGCGAAACTGTAGGTAATGGCGAAGGCCCTGAGCTTGATATTGCTTTAGATCCGCTTGAGGGTACCACTATTACAGCCAAAGGCGGTACTAATGCATTAGCTGTTGTTGCCATGGCTGAGAAGGGTGGTTTTCTTAATGCACCTGATGTTTACATGGATAAGGTTGCGGTAGGGGCCGGATTGCCCGCCGGTATTGTAGATCTAGACAATTCACCGGCTGAGAATTTACAAGCTGTGGCGGATGCTCTTGGAAAAGATATCAACGATGTTGTTGCATGTATCTTAGACCGTCCTAGACACGCTGATCTTATTAAGTCGGTTCGTGATATGGGCGCTCGAATACTTTTGATTTCTGACGGCGATGTATCTGGGGTTATGGCAACATCAGATCCTAATAGTGGCATAGACATTTACCTAGGCAGCGGCGGTGCTCCTGAAGGGGTGCTTGCATGCGCCGCTTTACGTTGCATAGGCGGCCAGTTTCAGGGGAGACTTTTGTTTCGCAATGATGATGAGCGCTTGCGAGCAGCAAAATGGGGTATCGAAGATCTGGATCGAAAGTACGATCTAGAAGAGTTAGCAAGCGGGGATGTAATGTTCGCAGCTACGGGCGTTACCGACGGTACGATATTGCGTGGTATTCGTATGAAGGTAGGAAGTGCTCAAACTGAGTCTATAATAATGCGATCTAAAACAGGAACTGTGCGCATCGTTTCGGCGCAGCACAATCTTGATCGCAAGCCTATGGGGTTTGCAATTAGAAAATGAGTTATGGCCCAGCTTATTTGGGTGTGGAGCAATCGATTGGTGGCAAAAGATGGGAGGTTGTCGATTCAGATGAACGCTCTGGTCTGGTCCTTGCCCAGAGGTATGGGCTTCCTGAAATCGTCGGCCGTCTACTAGCAGCAAGAGGAGTGGGCGCGGATCAGGTGGATGATTTTTTAGATCCGCAAATTAGAAGATTATTGCCTAACCCCAGTTCTTTAATGGATATGGATCTCGCCGCTAACTGTTTGGCCGATGCAATACAAAAAGGCCAAAAGGTTGCCGTTTTTGGTGACTATGATGTTGATGGAGCTACTTCTTCGGCACTTCTTAAAAGATTCTGGAGAGCTGTCGGCCGAGATTTAGACATTTACATTCCAGACCGACTTACAGAGGGCTATGGTCCGAATTTGCCTGCAATGCAAAGAATGAAGGAACAGGGCATAGAGTTAGTGATAACAGTCGATTGTGGCATTGTTGCGTTTGAAACTCTCGCAGGTGCTCGCAAAGCTGGTATCGATGTAGTTGTGGTAGACCATCATCAAGCTGAACCGCGGTTACCTGATGCAGTTGCAGTAGTTAATCCAAACCGCCTTGATGATACATCTTCGGAAGGTCATCTTGCAGCCGTCGGTGTAACCTTTTTATTGGTCGTAGCCTTAAATAGGGTTCTTCGCCAACGCGGATGGTATAATGATCGCGCTGAGCCAGATTTATTACAGTGGCTGGACTTGGTTGCCCTTGGCACTGTTTGCGACGTTGTCTCACTCACAGGCGTAAATAGGGCTCTAGTCAAACAAGGACTCAAAGTGATGGGTGCTCGCAGAAATGCTGGTTTGAGAGCTCTTGCTGATACAGTACATCTTACTGAACAGCCGGCTGCGCACCATGCAGGGTTTATCCTTGGCCCTAGAGTTAACGCGGGAGGTAGAGTTGGTGAGTCTTGGCTTGGTGCTGCTCTACTCTCCACAGAAGATGAAGGCAAAGCTGTTGAAATAGCTCAACGGTTGGATGTCTATAATCAAGAGCGCCGCTCCATAGAAGCAGCTTGTCTTCAATCCGCAATTGATATTGTTGTAAGCAATGCCAATAAAAATTTTGCCTATGCTGGCTCTACGGAATGGCATCCAGGTGTAATTGGGATAGTTGCCGGTCGTCTTCGAGAGCGATTTAATCGCCCTTCTTGTGTTGTGGCATATGATGGAGATCACGGTAAAGGCTCGGGAAGATCAGTGAAAGGCTTTGATCTGGGAGCAGCCATTGTGGCAGCACGGCAGGCTGGATTGTTAAGCTCAGGTGGTGGGCATGCAATGGCTGCTGGGTTTGTAATCCAGCGCAATAATGAACAGTCATTCTGTAGTTTTATGACAGAGCGTATTGGCGATCTGCAAAGGGAACTGACTCCAGTTTATCGAATAGATGGCGCCATTCAGCCCATAGGGGCGAATAATGAATTTTTGACTGCCATTGAACGTTTGGCGCCGTTTGGATCTGGGAATCCTCAGCCGAGGTTTGTCCTTCCTAGAGTTCGAATCGTCAAAGCTCAGCAAGTTGGGTCAGACCATGTGAGTTGTATTGTGGCTGGAGAAAACGGTGGTCGGCTAAAAGCAATTTCTTTTCGTAGTCTTGGGCAACCGTTGGGTCAGGCATTAATCCAAAGTAGCGGTAGTCCACTACATCTTTGTGGCACCTTAAAATTAGATCATTGGCAAGGGCGTGAAACTCCTCAACTCACAATTGATGATGCTGCTGCTGTATTTTAGTCATGTTATGAGCGTTCTATTGTTTAAGGTTAGTAGCTGTTCGTGTCATCTCTTCTGCCACAGTAAATGCTCGAACATTGGATGAATAGGCATGTTGATTTTCAATTAGTCGGCTGAATTCAAGTTCCATGCTTGTGGTTGATTCCTCTAGAGAGCCAGGAATGAAACTGCCTTGGTCGGTCGCGTCAGCCTCATATAACTCCGCGTCACCTGAATTTGTTGAGAGGGCATAATGAGTATGGGTTCGAAGGTCCATAAGGTTCGGGCTCGTCACTACTGTAACCGGCAATTTATAGAGGCTCTTACTCTCACCATTACTGAAATTGCCCGAGATTATTCCATCTTGGTTAAAACTTATGGTTTGAAGAGAGCCCTCTACATTGCCATTGCGGGTTATTCGACGTACTATGTTGTTACCCGCGTACTGGGTTACGTTCGATATATCCAACGTAATTGTGGTTGACCCGCCATCTGGATCGGTAAATGTAGGGGTGATATCAGTAGTCGTGTCAGAAGTTAGATTCCCCGAAGCATCAAAGGTGAGTGCCGTTGTCGGTACTACCCCTGTGGTGAGATCACTATTTGCTACCTCGATATCAAGATCCCATGCATTTGTACCAGACTTGGTGAACGTCAACTTCATCGCATTTTCATTGCCATCTTCGTCAAAAACTCCAATTTTACTAGCGTAAGTCGACCCGGTCGCAGCGTCGGCGGCAAGATTAGCATTATACAAGGCAGTGGTGGTGGCATCTGGTTCATACACATGGGCAGTTTCGTCAATCTGCAGTGCAACAAGTGATTCCAAACCCGTGCCGGTCGTAAATGAGGCGCCGTCACTATCAGCAGGCCACCCAAAGACAAATTGACCCGATACGTCGGTTATATAGGTTTCTTCAGTGCCGCTGGTGTCAATCATGGTTAATCCGAATTGCCCGCTACGCGTGAATTGGAATTCGTCACCACCAGATATGTCAGCATTTGTCACAAAGAAACCTTTTCCTTGGATCGCGATATCAAGTGGCCCGTTTGAACTGCTGACTTGTCCAGCTTGATCTATAAATCGCTGCAATACGGGCTTGACGCCCCCAAATGAACCGCGAGCGCCATCACTTTTGCCTGCAATTTGTTCAGCAAATCGGGTGCTTGCAGCTTTATAGCCTGGAGTTCGTGAATTTGCGATATTTTCGCCTATAACATCATATGACTTCGCATTAGAGCGAATTGCCGAAATTGATGGGGAGAAATTACCAAGCAAAGTCATTTGGGATGCCTTAGAATAAACACCACAAGAAGTTCTTTCCAGCGTGGTTAAATTGAACTACCAAGAAAAATCGCAATAATTGTGCCACCCTTATTCACTCACAATGTATGATTATCAATACTATTTTTGCCAAGTCTGATGTTTTTAGACGGAGATAGGAAAAAAAACCGGCAAAATTTGCCCTCAGAGCATTTTTTGCCTACTTTGACACTTTTTAGATAAATATCTCTAAATCCATACTTGACGTTAGAAGCTGCTTAAGACTAAGTAAGTTTGCCCAGATGACCCCATCGTCTAGAGGCCTAGGACACCGGCCTTTCACGCCGGCAACGCGGGTTCAAATCCCGCTGGGGTCACCACTCTTTTTCCCAGAAATCCGGTTCTTTAGGCGTTTTATTTGTAAGAGTGCCCTCAAAGTGCCCTCATAGCTTTTTATTTTTTGTTGCTTAGATGTTCGCTATTAAAATCAGCCATCATCTCAGCATCAGAGTTTGGCATCAAATGTCCGTAGATTTGGTGCGTAATATTTGCTGATGAATGCCCTAAACGACCAGCAACAGTTTGCGATGCTTTGCCTTGTTGCAGTAGGGCACTAGCATGAATATGTCGCAGATCGTGGAAGCGGACGCGCGGTATACGCAACTTTTGCACCTAGTCCCTCATCCAAACGGTTTCGGATTTGTACCGTCATATTGACGATACCTTGATAGAAAATGATAGGCTTTCTCAACACCCTTTGTATTTCTTACGGACACATTCACGGGCAAGGTCTTGTGCTTTGGAGATGTCGGCAGGGGTCATATTTTTAGCAGCGATGTCTCGCACCTTACCACCACCTTCATTCCCATTAGAGGCAGCGATATTTCCCCACATGTGGGCATAGACCCAATCCCGTATGACCCCTTTTCCCAATCCGTACATCATACCCATATTGGTCTGGGCATTGGCAAATCCTTGTTCAGCAGCAAGTTTGTACCACTTCACCGCAGTCTTATCGTCCTGTGGAACACCTTGTCCTTTGTCGTACCTCAAACCCAGACTGTACTGGGCATTGGCATATCCCTGTTTCGCAGCAAGTGTGTACCACTTTGCGGCAGTCTTATAGTTCTTTGGAACACCTTGTCCGTCTCGGTACATCACACCCAGATTGTACTGTGACTTTGCGTGTCCCTGTTTCGCAAGAGGTTTCCATTCACGCACAGCAGTTGCGTAATCACCCCTCTTGTATGCGGCAGCACCCTTTTGGAAATCAGCACTCGCACTCATCCCCACACTTCCAAGAAGGATGGCGAGGGTCAGGCAGAGTGTTGCGGTCAGTTTTCTCATAAGCGCATTGTGCCAAATAACAAACGAGTTGTGTAGGGGAGGGCACCTCCCACCAAACTCAGTTATCCACATCTGCCCGTATTGACAGTTTCGCTGTGTACTGGAGAGTCCCCAGTACACGCATTTGCATTGAAATTGTTACGGGGAGCAAAGAACAATGCCTTTACTTCATTCAAGGGGGACTTCTTACTTATTGGCTGTAGCCTTTATGTTCGGGATTGCCGGAAATGTATCGGCGGCTACCAGTCCAGTCACGTTAAGTGATCTAAGCACTGACCTTAGATTGCTGGTGCTCGGTCTTAAATCAGAGGTAGATCGATTAAGTAAAGAGAACAAAAAACTATCTCAAGAACTTAACAATCTGTAGCTTCATTGTTTTGCCGAAAATTTTGGCGAAGTTCACAGGCAACAAAAAGGTGGTACTCGAAGACGACGACTAAATTTATTCATCTGTCTATATCTCGAGATATTTAGTAGTGGAGGGCCGAATAATGGGCAAAAATGTTCTCTTTATCATATCTGATCAGCATCAGAAAAATGCTCTTGGATGCTACGGGCACGAATTTGTTAAAACACCGAATATGGATAAACTTGCGAGCCGTGGTACGCGTTTTTCAACCGCTTATACTAGTTCACCAGTTTGTGTGCCGGCTCGTGCGGTAATAGCTACTGGGAAATATATTTTTGAAACAGGTTATTGGGATAATTGTTTTGCATACGATGGCTCGGTGCGAAGCTGGCACCACATGCTGAGTGAAAATGGGATGGAGGCAATATCAATAGGTAAACTTCACTTCACTCGCGAAGAAGATCCGTTTGGATTTACTCGTCAAATAAATCCCATGCACATCCACAATGGTGTTGGTGACCTTAGAGGATCAGTTAAACGTCCTATGGCTCCACCGTATACAAAATGGCGAGGGATCGAGAGGCTGGGCCCCGGAGAGAGCACTTACACAAAATACGATGCTGATATAACTGAAACTACATGCCAGATAATTAGAGAAAAGTCATCCAAGATTGACGATAAACCATGGACTATTTTTTCTTCACTGGTCTGTCCACATCCTCCTTATTGTGCACCGCAGGAGTACTACGACCTCTACCCAACTGACATAATGCCGAAGCCCAAATTGATAGATCCCGACTCAGAATTACATCCCTGGATGAGAAATTTGCAACGTAACCGTAACTTCAATGACTTCGTAAATGAGGATATCCGGCGTCGTATTATGGCTAATTACTATGGGTGCATTAGCTATGTTGATGCAAATGTCGGCAAAATTATTGATTGCCTTGATGAATGTGGTTTAAGCGATGACACAATTATTATTTATACTTCGGATCATGGTGAAAACCTAGGAACTCGCCAAATTTGGGGTAAGTCAAATATGTACGAGGAATCAGCTTCAATTCCGTTCTTGATCGCCGGAGGTGAAATCCCGGCGGGTAGGATTAGTAATACTCCCGTAACTTTGGCTGATGTTGCACCAACAATCGTTGATGCTGTTGGCCTTGCACCTTTGATTGAAGCAGAGAGTCTTCGCGGCATCTCACTTATGAATGTTGCCAGACAAGCAGATAATTTAGAACGGGTTGCCTTCAGTGAATATTATGGACCGGGTGCTGATCGTGCGGCATATATGATCCGCAAGGCGAAATATAAGTACATACATTATGTTGGCTACGAACCTGAATTGTTCGATCTAAATACTGATCCAGATGAGCTTATTAATCTTTCTGGACATCCAGAGCATCAGGAGGTTGTAAAAAAATATGAAAGAATTTTGCGACAAATTGTAGATCCAGACGATGCAGATAGGAGAGCTTATTTAGATCAATGTTCATTGATAGAAAAACACGGTGGCCGCAGCGAAATTATTAATAAGGGAGCGTTTCAAGGAAGTCCTGTGCCTGGTGAAAAGCCCATTTTCGTAACTTAATTTTTTAGTCTTCAGAGAGCAGCTCTGACTTCTAACTTTTATGTTACTCTTTTGTCCGGTTTGTCGGCTGATATAGGATATAGGTATTTGTATTTGGGTGGCTTCGGTTATGAAAATGACAGTGCCCTAGCGGCGACTGATGACGCCTATTTTAAAGGCAGACTTGTCCGACTGCAACGCCACGACTTCCGGATGGGTTTGAGATACGCGTTCTAAACGCTTGAGTGCGTCAAAGCTTTTGTGAGGCGAGGAGGCCGTTTTCAAAATTCAATTACGACAATCCGACGACTATACTTTTTTGATAACACAATGATGATGATTGGTGTTCTACAATGGAACTACTTCTAGAAATTCTGAAAAGCTTTTTATTTATGTAATCTAAGCGACTGGGGCTCGGGCATAGTTCCTGATACTTGAGGAGGCTCATATGACTAAGAAAACATGTCTGGCAATTGGCGTGTGGTTAGTGCTGGTGTCGTCGCCAGTGGTTATCGCGCAAGAAAAGCATTCTTGGCAGCCTGATAAGAAAAAATTTTGTGAAACCCTGAACAGCGAAATGAAGATTACTATGGGTAATTGGCTTTCCACTCTAAATGTTTGGACACTTTATGAAGATGCAAGAGGCAAGGCAACAAAAGCGGATAAGGATGCGCGAGCACAATATTTTGCTGAGCGCCGCAACACAGTAATAAAGACCCATCAGGACAATAGAAAAAAACTAAAAGATGAGGCGATTATCTGGGATGCTCTCTGCAAATAAGTTAATCCTAAAATGGGTCACATTGGGTCACGAACAACAGGGTACTGGCTGTAACAGGGTGTGATACCGAGAAAAATAAATCTCAGAAAACCGAGCTATTTGTAACCTTTTGATACTGAATAAACAGTATTGTGCTGTTTCAAATCCCGCTGGGGTCACCACTTTTTTTTGAAGGAATTCGCTACTGAAAGCGGTTGATTTGTATGGGTGCCCTCAAAGCGTTGCAAGTTGATGAACCTACAACTCAAAAAAAAGAGGTGAGTTAATCGAGGTAAGGAGCTAGGGTGTAAATGTGCTCTCAAAAGGGTCCAAAAACATTGCACTGCCTTTCATATCATACTTCCCAAAAATGCATGCTAATCGATTCTTTTTCAAAAATACCGTTCGCCTCAGAATGTTTTTTTAGAGGGCCAAGTATGTGAATGGTAGAAGTATATTTAAACCCTTCACAATCAGTACCAACAAAAGTGGAAAGATTATAAAGGCAAACAATATCGCCCGACTTTTTGAAGTGCCCCTAGCAATATGTTTTATTATTCTTGAGATATGAGAAAACATCCAAGGTCCATCTATATAATTAACTTATAAAGCCCTTTATCCGTTATTAGGTATTCCAAACCCATCCGTTGCATATTGACGTAACAATCAAAGTAATCACCTACAATCGGATCGCCCGATATATTAAATGAAGTGTTCAATAATATTTCGTCTTCCGCCAGCTCTAAAATTTCATACAGGGGGCTAATGTCTTTTTTTAATATTTGCAACCTCGCAGATCCATCGACATGTAAACAACAATTATACTGCGATGGCAACTCGGGTTTTGCAAATGCAATTAATCCCATCCAATTATAATTTCTAAGGGCATTTTTATTTAGGTGAAAATAATTTTCGGCGGTTTCAGAAGTCATTGCGGGAGCCAAAGGCCGAAAAGATTCCCTCTTTTTTATCAAGGTATTTAATCTTTGTACTACCGGAGCTTTACCGGCCGAGCAAATGATCGATCTAAAACCCAAGGCTCTTGGCCCGATTTCATTACCGCCGAGGAATGTACATATAATGTTGCCGTTGTTTATAAGTTCAGCAACTTCAACATATGCATTTTCTTTAGCTACCAGCTGAAAAAGTTCTTCAAACAGCCCGCTTTTCGGTGGCGAAAAAGATCCCCCAAAAGCAATGTCATGTATTTTTACGGGTGACCTGTTTGCCATAATTTCAGCAAAATTTGCGGCTCCGATTGCCGCACCAGAGTCGCCAGGAGAAGGTGGCACAGTAAAATCACAAGCGCCCATTAGTTTACTTGCAGAGTGCATTGCGACACAGTTTTGAGCTACTCCTCCGCTTACGGTGATAGATGTTATGCCCGTTTGTTCAATGCCCCAAGAAATTGTACGGCATATTATTCTTTCTGTAACATCTTGTGCAGATGCTGCTAAGTCTGCAAAATCTTTAAATCTATTGGCATCTTCTATTAAATCATTTTCTTGAGCTGCAGGACCAAATTTCTTTAAAAACAAGTCAGAGTAACTCGTAGTGACAGATCTATGAAAATTAAACCATTTTAGGTTTAATTTAAGTTCTGGACTGCTAAATCGGATGACATTTTTCAATAAAAATTCTGAATGTATTGGCTTTCCGTAAGCTGCCAAAGCCATAAGTTTAAATTCCCCCTCATTTGTATTAAAACCACAGTATTCTGTTACTGCTGAGTAGAACAATCCGAGTGAGTTAGGATACTGATCTTGTCTCAAAATTTGGAGGGAGGACGGAATTCCATAAAAAATTGATGAGCAGATTCCATCGCCTACCGCGTCGAAAACAAAATGAAGTGATTGTTGTGTGGAGGGACCTTTTTGAAAAGGGGTAGCACTTAATACATGGCTAAGGTGATGAGGAGCGAACAAAATCTTTTGCTCATCTATCTTCAAAACCTTTAATATTTTCTGGCTAACATTTGCAGGGCCACTCCAGAACTGTTTTAGCTGATTTTTCAGCAACTCCATCCTATCAAGTGGGCGTTTGAGAGAAAAATTAACGCTAGAAAACCAACCTCTGAGAGGTTTTTCATAAAAACAAATAAAATCTACATTCGTATCGTCCAAATTATATTTATCGATAAGGAAACGGAGGGCTCTGTGAGGAAACTGGTTGGTGCCCTTTACACGAGTTAGGGTCTCCTCCCTAACAAACTCAATAATAGACCCGCCCTCTAATAGACATACACTACTATCATGAAAGTATCCAGATAATCCTATAGTGTAATTCATATCATACTGGATGCATTTTTACTTGAATATATTTCTTTATTATTGAGTGGACGTATTCGGAATACTTTAGAAAAGGGGAAAATTAGCATAATTGCAAAGAACATAAAGAAATTTTCAAGTGCTGTTTTCAAAAACATTTTACGAGCTACTAGGTGACGGATTTTGTTAGTTACGAAGTATTTCTTTGCCAATACTGCATTAGCGAATGGCCTGCCTAGCTTGTCGAGAAAACCGAATGATAATCTTGCATGGCGTTCTTCATCCAACAATAATGCCTTGAAGTCAGAATTGAGGCTTTGTGCTGTTTTCTCGTGTTCTACTTCATCTGCAATGATTTGATTTAATTCTTTATTAGTTTCTGGTTCAATATCTCCTATGTCACTTGAGAGCTTAGTAAATAGTTTTTTTGCTTCCTGTTCGTTAACTGCGACAAAAGCAGCAAAAGCTCTCAAATTCATTTTTTCAAATAGAAAATATTCCCCGTCTATAAACCCCCGCGCAATTGTAAATCGAGGCTGGAAATAAGAGGTTGAAGATTTTTCTTTTACTACTTTCAAAAAAAAACTTGTGTGTCGATATTCATCTAAGCAATGATTAAGAAAACCTTTGGCTAAGCCCCTGCTTTCAGTGAGTTTGGCAGCATGGAGCATTTCAATGGCCGAGGAGAATTCAGCGTAAGCGAAGTCAGTTAGTGTCTCACTACTGATTCCTTGTTTTTTATTACTAGCTCTGGAGTTTGTAATTTGACCATGCACAAACATCAGAAATCCAATCTCGATCTATTTTGGGTAGTGGTATTTTCTTTTTTTGTTTTTAACTTGGTAATTTTTGTTAGAGATGCTGCCTCTTCCTGTTTTTCCTTTATACCATATGGTTATAACGGAGAATACTCGCATCTGCCTTCTGAGCGAGATTTCTGTTATTTTTTTGGTGGAAAAAAAGTTTATATGCAAACATCGGGGCAGAGTGGACGATATATTGGTACCGGTGCCTTGAATAACATTACTGCCTTTGGTGAAAGCCAATTACTTGGCATGGATTGGTCAGACAGGAATGAAAAATATCCACATGATCTGACTAGGATATTAAAAAATAAAAATATAACTATTTTTGCGGCACCTAATAACGGGCCTTTGCAATCATACAACCAAATGAAATTTTTAATTCAAAATAAAACCGTAAAAAGTAATGACATTATAATAGGATTTAATTTCGGAACAGATATTTTTAGAGTAGATCCACTCTGGGATCCGGATAATTTTATACCACTAACTTCAACTGATCTTGTCCGGATATTTAAAATCCCATTTTATCACGATTTAATGCTAGCTGCAGCTAGGATACAAGGGAAATACTTTGGATCTAATGTGGGTAATTCGAAATCAATCCGGAAACACTATTTCTCCAAAAATTTCAGCCATCGCTTAACGCATGTCCGTACGTGGCTGTCTCGAATTAAAGAATTACAAAAGACTGTATCTAATAAATTCAAGATTATTATTTTCCCTCCTTACTGGTACCTAGGAAGCGAAAACGCTGAGAAAAAAAATATTGAAGCCGACTATCAAACGCTAATTTGTTCTATCCACAAAAGCAAGGTCTTCGACGTCATTCACATCTCTAAGCTGAATTTTAACTCATTTGATATGGCATATGATGAAAGGCATTTTAAAACTGGAGCTTTAGATATTGTTATCAGCGATACATGTCAACGGTAGTGCATTAAACCGCCTGTTAAATTTCTTGCCACGCACATGAAAGACCGGTTACGGCAATGCCGTAACCGATCAGAAATGTTGCTAGCAGCCGCCGCCACCGCCACCGGTAGCTTTGCATGCTGTTAGTACTGCAAAAGAGGCAAGAACACCTGCCACATACAATTTTGGATACAATTTTTGTTTAAAAACTTTCATGATAACCCCTCTTAAAGTTCCATAAAAGATAGGATTATATTTTATTTAATCCAATCTAGTTCTAGATCATACCACAATCGGTGCTTTTTGTTTAGAACATTAAAAATAAGTAATTAACTTTTTCGAAATGCTTATACTTAATGTAGTGATTTGAGATATACGGCTATAGCCTCAACATCAGCAGGACTTAGCTTTGAAGTTGAGTTTTCTATAACTTCAGCCATTTTCCCGCCGGCAAAGTCGCCCTCTGGTGTCATTCCGCTAGATAAGTACTCTTCAATATCTTGTTTGGTCCATGAGAATATTCCTTGACTATTTTTAGATGTTAGATCTGGAATTTTTCCATCAAGATCGCGAGGATTGCCACTGAGTTCCAACTTTAAGTTCATGGCGCCAAAAATGTTTCTAGGCGTATGACATTCTCCGCAATGCCCAAGTACTTTTACTAGATAAGCCCCACGTTTCCAATCCGCAGGGTTGAGATTATCAGGAATCACTGTGGGTCGTGTTTCAAAAAATAGGAATTGCCAGATATACATTAAGGTCCGAATGCTGAATGGAAAATCCAGTTCGTGCGGTTTGTTTGGCTTAAAATATGCCGGCTGAGATCTTATAAAGTTCCAGAGGTCCCGTAAATCCCGTTCTGTCATTGATTTATAGGACGTATATGGAAATACAGGATAATAAGGCATGCCATCTGGTGCTTTGCCTTCTGTCATAGATTTACGGAATTCTTTAAAAGTCCAACTTCCTATTCCAGTTACTTTATCTGGCGTAATGTTTGGACTGTGAAAAACGCCGTATGGAGTTTTTATGCGCCGACCTCCTGCCATCGGGAGAATATTGGCGCCAGCTCTTGTTTTTGTGTGGTCTTCAATTCCGTGGCAGCTACCGCACCCAGATGAGTTGTATATATATTGTCCTCTTTTTAATTCTGTTGCTTGCGGTTTTTTGTTTAGCATGAGGGAAATAATCGCTAGGAACACAATACCGAGGATCTGATGGAAGGACATATCTTTTAGTTTTGATCTAATTGCATCAGCCTCATTTTAATTTGCTTTGGGTCCTCGGAACTGTTTGTGGCACGCTCTACAAGCTTCTTTGCCCAGTAATACAAATGTTTGTCCCAGCTCATCAGTCAGACCTTCTGAGGCCTGACGAACAATATTGTTTGCATTCCTGCGCATTGCATCATTAGCTTTTTCGAAAGCCGGCCACTCATCCCAAATCTCTTGAATTGACCTTGTTTTTGTTTCATTAACATCAGGTCTGCCCGTTCCTTTAACAAAAAGAGGTAGAAATTTGTCGGCTGCCGCGGCAAGAACTTTGGCAGCTGCACTAACCTCCTCGATTGATCCTTTACCTTCCTTCACATATGCCTTTATCACTCTGAAGTTAACAAGAACATCTGTGCGCATGAGTTTGATACGCTGCTCAATCACAATGTCTGTTTCTGCCCTTACTGGACCAATATCTATAAAATAGATAATTGAAAAAACTAAAAACAATATCGTGTTCACTTTAATCACTGAGTTCATTGTTTTGTCCACATTGTCTGATAAAGAAGTTCATTAATCCCAATAAAACTATAATTTTCTCCCTGAAAAGAGATAAGGAAAAAGTTATTCGTGACCTATAATAATTACAACAATGATTGTAGATCCAGTCTTTCTAATGAGATCAGTCCCACAATTTTTTGCGTACAAATCAGGATTATTCCGTGCTTTCGCATACAGAGTAAAAATTTACCAACTCAGCTAATATCTTATCTTTGGCATCGTGTATAAGCTTTGCAAAATTTAAAATTTAATGTTTGATTATATGCTCAAGTCTTTTGATCAGAAACGCTAAAAATAATTTCGTACCAGCAAATTGCTCCCGCTTGCAAGGACGCAAGAAGCACTGTCAGAGTTTCTCGTCAGTAGGTTTTAGCATGAGTCGTATGTAGTTGATTATTCAATAAACTTGCAAAAATTGTGGTCAATTGATCTCGTAAATGCCGACCGTACCCGTCATTTCGTATGCAATTGCAAGGAGTGGCCTTCCGGTTGGGCTGTCTTTAGCTGCAATGAACTCAAGACCCTCTGGCGATTTGTGATTGGCGGAAGGCATCATGTAGCCAACCATATGAGGATCAGATGGTAGTGTGATGTCATACGCGAAAATCGCATTATTTCGTTCCATACCAATGAAGGCATAAATCCTGCCTTCGATCTCGCCAAGCGCCAGTGCCTCTGGCTCGGGACCTTTGTCATCCGATCTGTCGTCTACTTCCTTTACACCACCATTAGCATTGAAGGATTGTGGAGACCGCTTTGATATGACGCGCTCAAAGGCGTTACCACTATCGAACACAAGTGTGCCGTTTGCCATCCAGATCGAAAATGACCGCCCACCGTAGGCAAAGATGAGATCGTGGTCGCCGTCGCCATCCGTGTCACCCATAGTCTTTGTGGTCTTCAGTCTGCCAAGATGCTCGGGCTTCTGTAATTCCTCGGCGTTTGGAAACATAGTGCTATCCAGAGTGAGTTTTGCTACGCGGGTCTCTTCAGAAAAGCCATTATAATTCTTTGCATCACCTTCATTGGCGGTCACAAAATAAGTAGCTCCTTTCACATTATAAGCTGCAATAGCATCTGGCTGATACATCATTAGCACAGGCCAACGCCTCATATTTATACCGCCATCCTTATTGGACATATCGTGGCTCGTTCGAGATACATTCTTCACGCCAAGGCCGACCACTTTCAAGATTTGTGCGGACTCGACATCTATTACAGCGACTGCATTGTTTTCCTGAAGTGTTACATAGGCGGACTTTCCATCCGGGGCGAAGGCTACATATTCAGGTTCGGCATCGATAGCAAAGCTGCTGCCGGTCTTAACAATCCGACTTCCAGCCGGAGCATCGACACCTGCCATAGAAAGCTGCGTGACTTTAGCTTTGTCTACACCGGCTCCAAGATCAACAAGAGTAAAACTACCCTCTGGATCAACCGCGTAGTCATCCGAAGGCTCGCCCTCGTTGGCAGTCAGCAAATAGCGTCCATTTGGTGAGAACGCCACATTGTCCGGGAGTGAGCCTGTTTCGAAGGCGGCTAGCAAATTACCGTTAGTGTCGAAAAGTTTCAACATTCCTGGTGCATCAGCTGTTTTGGCTTTTATCGTTGCAGCAACAAAATCGTTATGCACTGCAACCGCAGTGACATCGCCGCCGCTCAGATCTAAAGGATCCATCATTCTGAGCTTGGTTGGGTTCGCTATTGATATCCGCTCTATTGTCCCTGTTTTGGAAGCTGTAACCATGAAGCTTTGTGATCCGCCGTGGTACTTGATCATTTCCGCATAGCCTTTACCATTTCCGATTTGGATTTGGCTGATTTCTGTCATTTCAAGTGCTTTAGCAGCCAGAGTCGAAGAGAGGAGAAGAGCTGTTGCGAACGTAAGCGTTTTTTCTATGAGAAAGTTTGACATAATTGGCTCCGAAAATATCATTTTGCCGATACAACGAAAGAAGTATTTCGATTTGGTTTAATTATTTTTAAGATTTCGTGATTTTCGTCGTAAGTGTAGTCACTCTTCCAACAAATATTGGTATAAATGAGTAAGTTGGACTTGCTACACAGTTGATAAGTTACTGATTTTATGGGAAGCGCTAAATCCCGCTTGGGTCACTACTTTTTCTCAGAAATCCGATGCTGGCACTTTATGTCGTTCTGGATAGATAGACATAATTGTACCCGCACTAGGGCGGCTCGAAGATTTGCTAAACAGTAGGAAAAAGTGATGTGTCTCTTGCTACAATTTGACAAATAAAAGTAAAATGAGAGAGCGTCATAGCTCTTCGAGGTGGAAGCGTGTCGCCATAGATTGGTTTAATGTAGGGGGAGACTGCATGATGGCCACCAAATCAGAATTAAATGTTACTGAGAAACTGATTGAAACACACCTTGTTCATGGCAGTATGACGCCGGGCGACGAGATCTCACTTAAGATTGATCAAGGGCTTTGTCAGGATACACTTGGGCTTCCCACAGCATTAGTACTTGAGGCGCTGGATATAGAGCGCATTCAGATGGAGGTTGCTTGTCAATATGTTGATCATAATCTACTGCAGACCGATAATCGTGCTGCAGAGGACCATCAATTTTTGAAGACAACTTGCCAGAGATTTGGCATGCACTACAGTCCAGCTGGCAATGGTATAAGTCATCCGGTGCATATGGAGCGCCTTGGTCGGCCCGGTGCAACGTTAATAGGTGGTGATAGCCATACTTGTTCAGCCGGTTCACTTGGAATGCTCGGTATGGGGACCGGGTCAATTGAGGTTGGCATGGCACTAGCTGGCATGCCGATTTCTATCGTTATGCCAAAAATATGGGGTATAGAGCTTACCGGAGAATTGAATGATTGGGTGAGTGCTAAGGATGTAATTTTAGAAATGCTCCGACGATATGGTGTCAAGGGAGGGGTAGGCCGGATTATAGAATATTATGGTCCGGGTCTTCGCTGCCTGACTGCGATGGACCGTCATGTAATCGCAAATATGGGGGCTGAACTAGGCGCAACGACCACCGTTTTTCCTGCTGATGGTGAAGTGCAGCGATACCTCAAAGCAGTTGGCCGACATGAAGAATTCACTGAAATTATTGCCGACAACGGAGCTACATACGACATTTATGATAAAATCGAGCTTTCGGCACTTGAACCTCTAATAGCTAGGCCCTCAAGTCCTGGAAACGTTGTTCCAGTGCGAGATTCTGCTGGCGAAAAAATATCGCAGGGTTATATCGGCTCATCAGCTAATCCTGGTTATCGTGATTTTGCTGTAGCTGCGATGATGGTAACAGGTCAGATCAAGGCGGAATCTGTATCTTACGATGTCAACCCGACGTCGCGCGAAATGCTCGCTAATCTCCTTGATCAGGGACATCTCGCTAGCTTGATAGCTTTTGGTGCCCGTATGCATCAAGCCGGTTGCAATGGATGTATGGGAATGGGGCAGGCAGTAGCCAGTGGTACTAATTCACTTCGTACTACACCACGCAATTTTCCTGGTCGCTCTGGTGTGAAAGGTGATCGTGTTTGGCTTTGCAGTCCAGAAGTGGTCACCGCAGGTGCGATAACGGGAGAAATAACAGATCCCCGGGAGCTAGATATCGAGTACCCAAAGGTCACACAGCCTGACCAATGGATTGCTCTACCGGATGCGCTTATTCAACCGTTGCCGATTGAGGAGGCAAAAAGGATAACAATACAAAAGGGGGTCCATACCGCACCCTTACCTGAGATAAAGCCTTTTCCAGAACGTATTGAGCTTCCTGTTTTAATCAAGCTAGGTGATAATATCGATACCGATGCCTTGGCACCAGCAGGAGCGGAGGTATTACCTTATCGCTCAAACATTCAGAAAACCGCTGAATTTACGCTTATGCGCGATGATCCAACCCTAGCCGAACGGGCTCTTGCTATTAAGGATGATGGAGGGCATCTGTGGATTGGAGGGGAAAATTTTGGTCAGGGGTCTAGTCGCGTGCATGCAGTTTTAGCGCCGCAATATCTAGGATTAAAGATAGTCATTGCTAAGAGTTTTGCGCGTATCTTCTGGCAAAACATGATAAATGGTGGGCTATTGCCAGTCACCTTCGACGATCCCCGTGATTTTGATAAGATAGAGGTGGGTGACATTCTAGTCCTTGAAAAGGCGCGCGAAGCTATCGCTACAGGAACCAAAATTAAATTAATTGTAAAAGACAGAGATTTAGTAATCCCCATCAGCCATATGCTTTCGCCGCGACAGGTGGAAATTTTACTTGAGGGGGGGATCATCAATTGGGGTCGAGCAAAGTTGCCAGGTGGGAAAGGCTCAAAGGCAGCATAACGAATAGCAAAAGCTTGCTGGCTTTCGAAATTAGATTAGTGAGGCATGCAATAGGCACCATTTAAATGGATGCTTTGACCGCTAATGTATGTCGCATATGGGCCAACTAAAAAGCGAATACAGTTTGCCATATCTTGCGGCACACCGCGTCGCCTAAGAGGAGTACTATCGGATAAATCGGGCGTGGCCAACTCACCGGAGCTACCCATTCTATCAGTATCAAAAGAACCCACGACGGCGATATTACAAGTAATGTTATATCTTCCTAGATCGCGCGCCATACCGCGTAGCATTCCGGCTTGCGCGTCTTTGGCTGCCGGATTCTTACCATAAGCAGCTGTGTAAGCCTGCATACCATGCACCCCTACTATTGCGCCGCCCCCGCGATTAATCATCGAAGGAACACATGCGGTGGAGAGACGAAAACTACCGTCTACTGCAACTGCCGTGGCACGTCGCCAGTCTTTAAAACTTCTTTCCAAAAACGGAGTATCAATGCGGATCGCCGCATTGAGAATCAAGATGTCTACTCCGCCAAAAGATTTTGTAGTCTGATATATTAAATTATCCACGTGTGCCTGGTCGGTAATGTCGGCCATGACTGGTATAGCCCTTCCGCCAGAGTTTACTATATCTTGGGCTACCTCCTTGCATGCTTTTTGATCGTCTACTGCGTTGATTGTGACTGCTGCTCCGGCGCGAGCGAGTTCTTCTGCTACCGCTTTACCAATATTGCGAGCACTCCCGGTAACAATCGCCACTTTCCCATCAAGTTCCTTATTCCGATTCATCTTGTCTCCCAGGTAAATTGTTTATGCACGGGAATGTACCTTTTGGTACCGCAATTGGCTCTACAATGGTAAATGAGAAACGCACTTCTCTCCTTCCTTTGCCGATCCCAATGCTAGTCTTAACAGTTGGTATTGCAGGAACTTGGTCACGTTAATGCGATTTTTACAGAGTAGTTCCTGCCTGCTATTTTTTGAGCAGCACTCGAGTAACAACACCATAGTGATCCGATGCATCCCAATACTCTTTATCCATTAAATATGTATCTATGACCTGATAAAATTTTGGATCAATCCAGATTGCATCAATTCGTCCACCGTGATCGGGATGATGAGAGCCGTTCAATGTACCAACCCGTTTCAAAAGCCTGCTACCGGGAGTGTTGACTTGGTCGGCGCTGTCAACAAGCTTAAGCGGCATCTTCCGCATTATTGGATCATCCGGCCAAAGGTTGAAATCACCCATAACCGATACCGCGCACGTGAATTCATTAGCAGTGTCGGCTGTACGCTCAATTGAGACCCCGTCACCAAGATCCTTATCTTTGTGGATATTAATAAAGACGTGTGATTTGCCATTAATCTCCAAAGTGACTACAGCGTTAGATCTAGTATTACCACTGCCGGTGCTTAGGGAATCACGAAATGCAGAGGTGATCGGAAATTTTGAAAATATTGCGACGCCCCACCAGTCACCCGGGCCAACGGTGCCGTGCGGTGTATATGCGTAATTCATTTCAAGAAGTTCACCTAATTCTTTTTCTTGCCCTTCGAGTAGCTCCTGGATTGCGACAACATCTGCTCCAGTAGAACGAATAGCCTCTGCTATACGCGGTAGATCTTTTTCCCATGCCTGGGTCTGATAAGGGCTTGTTCCCGGTGAAGCCATGCCGATACCCGTCCTTATATTGTAGGTTAATAAAGTTAATTCATTAACTTTATGCCTCTTTGCTCCGTGAGCGGGCTCCGGTGAAGGCGCTATATTATAATATGTCTGACATGAGGACAGGGGTAGCAATAATACAACCAAGACTATTATCTTAAATTGTAGCAATGATGCTTGTTGCCAAACTTTCGCCCAAGCTAGCATTTGCATGTCCCATCTAAGATGCAACTGTATTTCGCGCAAAAGGTGATTGAGGTCTTCCTTGGTAAATGAAATTTAGGTGTTGTATTGCATTTAAAATATTTAAAAAAACAAGCCACAATGCACGTATTCATTCTGTTGATCCTTCATGTTAATTCTTACTAATTTTTGTAAATGCCTTGAAGGCGGATCCTGTTAACGTCCTGGAGACATTATTGATATTCACATTTTAAACAAATAGCTATCGAACATGTTTTGATGCGCTAGTTTTATGTGATTGAATCATATAGCCGAATTGGAGCCAGAGAGCATGACCGAGCGAGGTGGGCATAATTGTTAACACCAGTGAAAAATTTTCTTCTGCGCAAAGACATGGACGTGTGTCTGTCCAACTTAATTGATTGTAAACGTTACAGATTTTGGTAAGGAATTTTTTCCGCTCTGTACCATTTGATAAATTTTTCGCTTCATCAAACCAATTCAACATTTGAGCTAAGTCAGTTGCCAATCGAAACAGTGTGTTTTCTGGTTCACCGCGTCCGGCCTCAAATTCACTCGTCAAACCTTTGGCGTTTGCAAAATTTAGTATTGCGGCAAGCCAGTCTTGCTTTGTTATCGTAAGAGCTAATTCACGGCACGGGTTGTGATCTTTGGGAGCGAAAGGTCTTACGGTTTCTTGTTGTTGACCCTTTGGGAATAGCCATAAGGCTCGGTCGAGATCAGACAATTCCTTTATGGACATTTGAAACTTGTCTGTTATTGGATTTCTATCACCGTCGGCAATAAATTATCTGGATACTGATCGTTGCCAATTAAACAATACCTGCATCGTAAATCCTACTATTGATCTAGTTGATATGGGGTCCGCATACGTTCATCACAGGAATACTGCATTCCGTCAGCTATTTGACCGTGTCTTAGTATGTTGGATAAAAAAAATGATCACAGCATATATATAGGATGATGCCCCTAAAATTATTAAAAAATCTGCAGGCTCTTTTGGCTGTGATAATGAATTGATCTGATCATTGAAGAATAGAAAAAATAACAACGGACCCGATAATTGTAGAGGCACAACTAAAAACCACATCATAATATTTTGACGCCACCTATTTTTGAAATACGAAAGGGGGAATGTCACAAGAGCGACTGCAAAGATGCAGCACAGGATATGTATAAAAATATTTATGAAAAGATTTGCATAAAACCCTGCGTACAGTGGATAGCCCCAAAATGCAGTAAGCGCCAGAGGAGCTGCAAACGGGTAGCACATAATAAAATATGATGTGATTCTGGCCACTGATACTATTCCAAACAATCATAAGCTTTTTTGATATTTCATAGAACTACTCACTAATGCCACGCTCATTTAAGCTATGGAGTAAAAGGGGGAAATGTTACAGAGAAAATTCTAATTTTCAGTATTTTCATATTCTTATGTTCAACGGTTAAGGAAGGTAATTCTGAAATATGGAGTTTAATTTACCAATAAAAGTCAATAGATATTGTGGTAGGCGAACGTGCTATTTTCATTAATGATTGCTCTCGGACTTATTTTTATGACGGTACTCGTCACGCCGGTTTTAGCATTGATTGGCTGGGGAGCGATGGTATGTGAAAGGTTACAGCTGATGCCAAATTATGTAACAAATATGTGAGTTGCAAACTGCCATTTGTATGTAGTGGCCACGATGGTTTTTACTACTGATGGATGTACAAGGTTCCCGGCTTTCCTAATCAAATTCAATATTAAGGGAACAGATCGGGCAATAACCGTATCGTGGTCTTTTCAGACATTGAATGACAAGACGGTTAGTTTGGAGCTTTTAAGCCTTCCATACATTTAGTAATATTGCCAGCAGTTTGTGCAATGAAAATTTTCAAATCTGGATTAACCAAAGAAATTTCAAAAACAAATCGGTACGACAATAGAGCTTTGCTTATTGTTGTCAGCCAAATCACAGGTTATGTCAGATTTACCATATCAAAAAAATTATGAGCTTATCGAAAGCCTTAAGTTTTATCCGTGAACTTTATCTTTGCCATAATAAAGCATTACTACATGTTCTGCTTCGGCAAAAAACAACCAACGTTCGATCGTAACACCAACCTGACCCAATACTGCAGCCGTAAATGCCAAAATAGTGACGTAGTAGCCAGCTGCCAAATAGATAAGAATGTAACAACTAATCGGAATGCCAAAAGCGGCAAACAGACACAGGGTCCGTAACTTACTCGCGTGCTTACGGGCCACTTTGTAGCCCATTTCCTCCAAGAGGTAATTTCGACCTGTGTGAGGTGGGTCAAGCAATCTAGTTTTACCCTTAGCCCCAAGGCCTGTTGCAGTCTCCGCAGTCGACAGAATTGGAGCACTGTCTATGTATCGCCAGTAACAATACTTGCACGCGTATGCTACTGTGATTGAAACTAACGCAAATGTGCTTAGTGCAGTTGGAACAGGAAAAAAGAACGCCCAGATGGCAACGAACCAAAGGGCGCCGGTCATCAAGGATAAACTCAAATAGACGACGGATACCCATTGATTATTCCACCGTGGTATGGATTTTAGGGATGCATATATCATTGCAGTACAAAAAACAGTTGCAGCAGCACCAATCGCTAGAATGAAAGAAACAGCTCGCCATGCGAAAAGGTGCTGTTCAAAAAGAATCCAACCAGCGCCGAAGTAACAAGCGGGGCCGTACAATAAGATTGCCATAATTCCCTCGCGAGAGAGCCAGGAAGAGCGCCACTGGGTGATTGCGCGCCATGCTCGCTCCGGGTGACCGAGATGAAAGGTAGAGGAGAGCAGACCAATTGACACGGTGCTAAGAGCAAGCCCGATAGTTAGCATGGCAAATAGAGTGCTAGATGGAAGCCATCCGCATGATGCTGCCAGTCCCAGTACGAACAAAAGTCCGTAACCGAGACCAGATGCGGTTGTAAAAAGAATTATAGAGGCAGCAGGATTCATTTAATCTGACAATAAGTCATCAATCCACCCAAGAAAACCTCCTTCCGGATTGGCTTCCTCGAGACGCTGAGGAGGAGATCCAGCGGCGGCTTTTTCATCGCGTCTTGGCCTAGGTGGTAAATATTTGTTTGTTGGGGAGCATTCCATTTCTGGCATTAAATCGTATCCGCCGCGTTCTTTTACTAACTTAGAAACATTTGAATCCGGATCCGAAAAATCACCAAAGTGTCGAGCGCTTGCAGGGCAAGTTGATACGCACGCTGGTAAACGTGTTTCGTTGTCTAAATTCTCGTTATAGATACGATCAACACAAAGCGTACATTTCTTCATCACGCCGGCATCATCATCAAATTCTCGCGCTCCATAGGGACAGGCCCACGAACATAACTTGCATCCGATACATTTAGACTCATCAACAAGCACTATCCCGTCTTCTGAGCGCTTGTACGAGGCCCCTGTGGGGCAAACTGTTACACACGGCGCGTCCTCGCAGTGGAGGCATGACTTTGGAAAGTGCACAGTTCTTTGCCCTGCTTCGGTTGTTTCTTCGAAAGTGTGGATGCGATTAAACCAAACACCTAATGGGTCATGACCGTACGGATCTTTATCGGTCATAGGGGCGTGATAGCCGCTCGAATTCCATTCTTTACAATTTACTGCACACGCATGGCAGCCCACGCAAATATCTAAATCAATGACGAGCCCCAATCGACGTTTTGACTGTTCTTTTGGCAAAGAGGTCATTAGTCGTTTCCTTGCTCAGCGCGAAAACTCGTCCCAAACCGAGAAATGTCGACCCGCTCGCTTATTTTTGTTTTTGGAGCTAAAGGAGGAAATTGCGGAAACGTTTCCTTAGGACCATCTTGATCAGCCCTTTCTACGCGAACACGAAGGTCATACCATGCGGCCTGCCCTGTAACCGGATCCGAATTGGTAAATCGATAGCCGCACGGTTGCTCGGGCAACAGTTCGTCTATCAAATGATTCATTAGAAAACCAGATTTTGCCTCCGTCCCGCCTTCTTTTAAGTTCCATGCGCCTGATCTCTTGCCAATAGCATTCCAAGTCCAAACGGTATTGGGATTCACGCCATCCATCAAACGGACTTGCACTTTTATGCGTCCGTTTCGGCTGCTCACCCAAGCCCATTCATCGTCAGCCAGACCTAAACACCCTGCTCTCTCACGCGAAATATAAAGGCGATTTTCACCATGTATTTGCCGTAGCCATGCATTTTGTGATCCCCAGGAGTGATACATCGCCATTGGTCGTTGAGTGATGGCATGCATTGGATATTCATCAACGCCATTGATGGTATCCTCGAATGGCGGATACCAGATGGGCAGCGGATCAAAATAGCTTTTAATTCTATCCCGGTTTCTTTCCGGCACCCTGACTGATCCGTGTCCATCGGCAGCTAAACGAAAAGTTTGCAGTTCCTCTGCATATATCTGCAAAATTATAGGGTTATTGCTAGCCACAAAACCCATGTCTTTTGCAAAGTTGAGGTAATTAGCATTAACATTTTTGTAGTAACGTTGATTTGGATCCAACTCATGGCGCCAAAAACATTGATTGTCGATATACTTTTTCAATTGATTAGGATTCGGCTCCCCACAGCCGATTTTTGAACCATCGGCCCCCCGCCAACCTGCGAGTGGCCCAATCCCCGGCTTCCTCTCATGCAAAACCATATACTCTTTATACCCATTAGGGTATTTCGCAGTTCCGTCGTCGTTTACTAAACCTTCCAGGCCAAGGCGAGCCCCAAGGTCGATAAGAACATCCTGAAAGGGTCGAACATTTCTATCGGGTTGCACAACCGGGTGACGAATAGAATCAGCTGCCCCATCAGCATCACAAATGGGTCGATCGAGGAGTGAGATGCAGTCGTATCGTTCGAGGAATGTGGTATCAGGGAGGATAAGATCCGCATATGGAACCATTTCAGAGTAGAAAGCATCTGAATAAATAATGTGGGGAATTTTATATTCGCCGTTTTTGTCTTTGTCGGTGAACATGTTGATAGTATCAGTTGTATTCATGGCAGAGTTCCACGCCATGTTCGCCATATAGTAAAATAGGGTGTCTATTTGAAATGGGTCTCCTTGCCAGGCGTTGGTTGTTACCATGTGCATGAGACCATGAGCTGCCATTGGAGCATCCCAGCTGAAGGCTTTATCAATGCGTTGCGGATTACCTTCAGCATCGACCAAGAGATCCTCTGGGGAGCGAACAAAGCCTAGATGGGGGCCCGGTAAGGGTGTGTTTGGGCGCACGTCCTCGCGTTTCCCTGTAGGCTTGGGTAACGAATCTAATCCTTTAGGATAAGGTGCTTTATATCGCATGCCGCCGGGCACATCTATACTGCCAAGCAAAATCTGTAAAACATGGATAGCTCGGCATGTATGAAAGCCATTGGAGTGTGCTGAGATACCACGCATCGCATGCATGCTAACTGGACGCCCTATCATTTTGGTGTGGTGTCGACCAACCCAATCAACCCATGGCACATCAATCTCAATTTCTTGTTCAAATGCCACCTCGGCAATTTCCAAGGCAAGCCGCCTTATTGTGTCAGCGGGAACACCGGTTCTGTCAGTCACAGCGTCAGGGGAGTAACGTTTATCCAGATATCGTTCAGCAAGTATCACGAAAGCAGGTTTTGTATTACGGCCCTCGGGTGTTTCATAATTTCCTTTTAAAGCAGGTTTAGCTCCGCTTGACAGAGGATCACAAAGTTTTCCGGATAGGCGATCCCAACATTGTGGTTTACCCTCAGAGTCACGGACGAACAGGCCGTGATCAGCTGCGCCGGGTTCATCATACACTAACCACGAAGCATTGGTATACCTAGATAAATACCCTACATCCACTTTGCCAGCACGCAGCAATTCGTGGATTAGGGCGAAGACAAAGAGCCCGTCTGTACCAGGGGTAATACCGATCCATTCGTCGGCAATTGCTGAATAACCTGTGCGTACAGGATTAATCGAAACAAACTTTCCACCCTGTGTTTTGAGATGACCCAGACCAATTTTAATTGGATTACTGTCGTGGTCTTCAGCAACACCGAACATCATGAAAAACTTAGTTAATTCCCAATCAGGTTCTCCAAATTCCCAAAAGGCGCTTCCGATTGTGTAAAGTCCGGCTGCAGCCATATTTACTGAGCAAAAGCCGCCGTGTGCAGCATAATTTGGTGTGCCAAATTGCTGCGCCCACCAACTGGTTAGTCCTTGGCTTTGGTCTCTGCCAGTGAAAAAAGCAAGCTTTCGGGGGTCTGTTGAGCGGATATTTTGAAGCCACGTTTTTGCAGTTTCTAAAGCATCTTCCCAACTCACTTCTTCAAATTCTCCGCTTCCACGCGGACCGACGCGGCGAAGAGGGTTAGTTAAGCGCGCCGGTGAATTAAGGGTCATTATCCCAGCCGAACCTTTTCCGCAGAGAACTCCTTTGTTCACTGGGTGGTTTGGATTTCCATCGATGTAACGAACAGTACCATCTTTCATATGGACCCGTATTCCACAACGGCATGCACACATGTAACATGTTGTGTATCGGATTTCGTCCGATACAACCGGGTTAGTTTCGAGAGGTCTATCTAGATTTGCTTTTAACATACCCACACTTGAATGCTATCTCCCAACCCTTTGAGGTTTAGACTGAATGTTACTTAAAGAGAATAGTTTTTATTCGCAATAAAAATGATTGACTTCAGTAAGAATCCGGAGATGCGAAATATTCTTTTAAAAACGATCTGCCAAAGAAAATTTTGATAATATATCAATTGTGTATTTTTTTTTTTCGTTTCAATAGAGGAACCAGAAATATTGACAAAAATTATAGTGACTCGTCGCCGCGTCGTAAATTATCTATTACTGCGTCGTTCCAAGGCGGCATATCTTATGCCATGAACTGTTGGCATAAAGCTGGGTTAATCTTTAATGGTCGTGTACATCATAGGACTGGTAAATGACTGAATTTTTGCAAACCAAGATATCGGGTCACTGCGTTCATTTAGTGCTAAATAATCCAGAGAAAAGAAATGCTGTTAATCTCGCGATGTGGCGTGGGTTACACAAGCAATTTAGAGCTTTTGCAGGTGACCCGAGAATCCGCGTGGTGATAATCTCTGGCGCCGGTGACAAAGCATTTTCGGCAGGCGCAGATATTTCTGAGTTTGCCGAGGTTCGCGCAACGCCTAAAGATCGCGAAAACTATGAGGTCGCTGTCCAAAGTGCTTTTAAGGCACTCCGAGACCTCCCGCAAATAACGATTGCAATGATTGATGGTGTTACCATTGGCGGCGGAGCAGAGATTGCTATGGAGTGCGACATTCTGGTGGCATCAGAACGTTCACGCTTTGGTATCACTCCGGCCAAACTAGGTATTGGCTACAACGAAATGGATGTGGATCGATTGGTGAAACATATTGGTGCGAAAGCTGCGTTGGAAATTTTAGCTACTGGGAAACTCTACTCAGCAGCTGAAGCTCACAATTTGGGTTGGGTAAGAACCGTAGTAGCTGCAGATGATTTGGAAAATGAGGTGTTTAGCCTTGCAGGCATAATTGCCAGCAATGCACCGCTAACGGTAAAGGCAGCAAAGCTTATGATTAAAGAGGTTCTGAAACCTCCTGAAAAGCGTGACAAACAATATTGTACAGCATTGGTAGACGCTTGTTACGAGAGTGCAGACTGCAAGGAAGGGCAGAAAGCATTCAGTGAGAAGCGAAAACCCGTTTTTCGTGGAATATAAGCGTAGGGACACTTTTCAATTTGGCCTTACAAGGGCCAAATGCAGATTTCCAAGTCGTTTGGCAATAGTTTCGTGGGGTGACTAAACGTAACCTACGTTTAGAGCGGTTGTTGTCAATAAAGACATAGGATTTTTCCTACAACCCAATTGTTGACTACAACCGCTACAACTGTCTTGTGCGTGTCTTTTTTCATTCCTAGGACTGGGTCATTATTGAGGCCAATGGAGTTAACGCATTAATAAACGTGAGGGTCAGATAATTTCTAAAAATAATAAAGTTCTTATTATGTTACTTATGTTTATAACAACAGCTGTGAATGCAAATGATCACAAAACATATGAATCAAGTATAAGATTCTGTCGGGCACTTTTTGATAACAGAATTGAACCCAAAATGAACTTGTTTTGGCTCAATCATCTTAATCAAAAACGTTTAAAAAATATCAAAATAGAGCAACTCGGGGAAAAAGAATTGAGACAAAAAGCGCAGCGCTTAAACACATAGATGCAAGTTCTAGAAGATAGATTGCGCGAATTAGCGGTCGTTTGGAGTGCCTACTGCAGGTAGTGCAGTCAAGAAACTATTATTCTTTAAGCTTTGCTATTTGCTTTGTTAACGCAGTTACCAGCTCTTCATAGTCCCCGATAGCCCCATATCTTGAAAAATTAAACATTGGTGCATCAGGATCGTTGTTAATTGCAACGATGTTTTTCGCATTTGCGCAGCCTGCCATATGATGACTGGCCCCCGATATTCCAATTGCGATGTAAAGCTCTGGCGCGACAGTTTTACCAGAAAGACCAATTTGATATCCCGGGGGGCACCACCCCTGGTCGCAAGCAACCCGACTTGCTCCGACAGCACCACCTAGCACACCGGCGAGTTCAGCGGCAATTTCAAACCCTTTTGGTCCACCGAGGCCGCCACCTCCTGCAACAATAATGGAGGCATTTTCGAGTTTAGGCCCATCACTCTCGACATGTTTTCGCTCGACTACATTCACACGGACATCGTTCTCCTTAATGGACAGGGGTTTGGTTTCAATACCCCCGCGCCGCTCGATGTCACGAGCAATTGGAGTTTGTGATTTGGGTCTGATAGTTGCTATTGCTACTTCGTTTTCAAATGACAATACTTCTCTAGCTTTTCCGCCATAGCATGTTCGTGTGAGGAAGGTTTTTGTTCCTTCAATTGTAATTTTTTCGCAGCTGGTAGCGATGCCACATTTCAGCTGAAAGGCAAGGCGCGGCGCGAGGTCTCCACCCGTACTATTATGACCCATAAGTATAAGGCCGGCTTTAGTCTCCTTGGCTATTGCTGCTATGTCTGGCAACCATGCGTCCGCCCGATAAGGAAGGCACAAGTTATCTTCAAACAAGATTACTTTGTTTGCACCAAACGAGATCAAGTCTTCTCCAAGTGTCCCCAACCCGTGACCAAATACTACTGCAATAACATCACGTTTATCATTTTTACCAGAGAGTTGCCGCGCGCATCCAAGCATTTCCAGAGACAGATCGCTCACC
Organism: Pseudomonadota bacterium; assembly: GCA_036339585.1. NCBI lineage: Bacteria > Pseudomonadati > Pseudomonadota > Pseudomonadota bacterium. Next base: position 87,047 of record JAYZAS010000012.1, on the reverse strand, counting down.
CTATCCTGATCCATTTCTACTAAAACCAAAATGTTACCCTGATCAGTCATTTGATGTTCTCTCTATATGTGAGTCAAATCAAGTTAGCTTCTTTGAGCCGAGTAGCTAATTGAAAGGCTACATCGTCAGGCGTGTCACCCTGAATGAGTTCACAATTTACTTTGTTATCTGGGATGAACAGTTCTTCAATATGCTGTCTGCCGTATCCAATGTCGGTATCTATTCCAAGATCACTAGCGTTCCACACATTAATCGATTTTCGTGCTGCACGCATAGTTTCGCGTAATCCAGCGTAACGCGGTTTCCCTAGCTCATGGGATATCGTAACCAATGCAGGAAGCTGCGTTTGAACTTTCTCGGTGCCGTCCTCGAGGACCCGCTCTACTAAGACTGTTTTATTATCAATCTCTATGTCACATGCATATGTAATGGCGGGTATATCAAGCAATTGCGCTATACCGAGACCGACAACACCAAGATCTTTATCCGCTGCTTGACGTCCGGCAATAATAAGATCTACATCACCTAACTTTCGTATTGCCGTAGCAAGGATATTTGCCGTTAAAACAGCATCGGCGTTTTCAAACAATGGATCTGCCAGGAGCAACCCCTCATCTGCGCCCCTAGCAAGCTCTCCTTTTATGGCGACACGGGCAGTTTCTTCTGCCATTGTAACAACAGTCACCCGCACGTCATTTTTTTCACTCTCCAAATTTTGTCCATATGTATCTTTTATTCGCATGGCCGCCTCAACTGCCTGCTCATCAAATGGACTTATTACAGGAGAAACACCAGGCAAAGGAACTATAGCCCGTGCTTCTTCGTCTATTCGAAAAACAGTGGTTGCTACATCCGGATCGAAGATCTGCTTAACTAGGACAACGATATGCATTGTTGTTTACTCAACGACTGCAATTTCTGATGGTATAACTCCATCAAAATGTTTAGCCAAATAATTCCATTCTGTTACTGGCTGCATACGTCCAGCTTCGTCGTAAGCACGAGCCATGATCGAGTAATTCCCGGGTTTGTTTACGTTCCAGAGATAGGACCAACGTTTCCAGAGCCATTTGTCCGGCGAATATTCAACATGAGCGTCAGTCCAAGTCTCACCATTATCAAGACTAACTTCGACTTTTTCAATTGCGCCCCCGCCTGACCACGCTAATCCGCGCACCAAATGTTCGCCTGTTTTTATCGGTGAATGATTATCTCTGGGCCATGTGATGATACTTTTGCAGCCTAACTCCATGCACATGGTTTTGTTAGGATCTTCATATGACTTTCCAAGAACAAAGTACTCTGTCTGGTGATAACAAGGCACCATGTGGTCATGAACCTCTATCTTCTCTAGCCATTTTACCCACCAATTTCCGGCCCAGCCAGGTACAATAGCTCGTGCTGGTGCTCCATGAACATGTAATAACGCATCACCGTTATGCGCCCATGCAATTATTGTGTCCTCATGAAATGCTTTGTCCATGGGTAATGCTTTGTCAAAATTTATTGCGCCTGGTTTGGCTATCTTTGCATCTAAAGAGCCCGCGGCACGGTAGAGTTTCATCTCATTAGGTGTGCCAACATCAAATCCTACTAATCGTACGCTAACTGCAGTGGATTGTACCCCAGCTCGATCAAGAATTTCCTTCAACGGAGTACCAGTCCATTCCCCACCGCTGCACAAGTTGGTAGCATGAGGGCGTTCCAGTATCTCTTCAAACGTCATATTGTTATTTTTGAATTTGTCCACATTTGGGTCTACTGCATCATTTGCCCTGGCAATTTGTGGTTTTACATTTGTGGTGCCAGCAAGCCAATCAAAGTAATCTCCATCATTACCTGCGCACTCTGTTACAGCACGTACGGTGCGCGCTGGAAGTTTTTTTAGCTCTTCAAGAGTTAGGGTAAATGGATTGTCTACCTCGCCACAAATTTCGACTTTCCAATCATCTGGATGAATAGGTTCTGGCATCTGTACTTGGGCATTTACAAAGAATGCTTCAGTCGGAGTGATTAAGCCCTCCTGTTCGAGTATGGGAGTTCGGGCGTAGATTACTCTTCCTTCTGCGTCAGGGCTCTCCGCATGCCTTAGCCGTTTACGGTCAGGCCACCCCATAATGAATTCACCCTCAAGGTCTTCATCTTCAATGGACATAAACTCCTCCCTTTGTGTCTTCCAAGCTCGGTGGAAGAATGAGTGACAGTACACGATAGCGCAAGCTTATTTTTGTAAAGTACAACGTGGTTTCGAAGATGTGCTTTCGATTGGCTAATGATCACAACTACTCCTCATGTGGAATATCGGCTACGTTAAAGTTAGCCTTAACAGCGGATCAGTAGAGGAGTAATGGCCAACAACGGGTCAGGTGCTATGTCCTGAAGTTTGTGCCTTCACGTATAGGGGGGTTAAAGACAGTTTTTTTCTTATATTTGGTTTTCCAAAAGACTTGATACATGTGTTGTAGCAGGTAGTGGACGAACAGTCAGGCAGTAAGGAAAATACGTTAGCATTTGTTTAAACATAAAATATTGATACCCCCTGGCCAGTCCTGTCAAACAGTATGAAGAATGGTAGAGGTCAGTGAGTTAATATTTGGCTTAAAAAAAGCTGAGTTCGAGGATTATCTGGCGCTGTGAAAAACTTGCCGGGGGCAGCTTTTTCAACGATCTCACCTGCATCCATGAAGACCATAGTATCAGCAACAGTTTTTGCAAAACCCATCTCATGGGTTACCACTATCATTGTCATACCGTCCTCAGCCAACTCGATCATGACATCAAGAACTTCTTTAATCATTTCTGGGTCAAGCGCTGATGTTGGCTCATCAAAAAGCATGATCTTTGGCTGCATACAAAGAGATCTCGCAATAGCAACTCTCTGTTGTTGACCTCCGGAAAGCTGGCCAGGATATTTGAATGCCTGTTCTGGTATTTGAACACGCTCAAGGTATTGCATAGCCAACTCTTCAGCATCTTTTTTTGGCATTTTTCTGACCAGCATAGGTGCCAAAGTTAGGTTATCGATTACAGACATGTGAGGGAATAAATTAAATGATTGGAATACCATACCCACTTCGCTGCGTATGGCTTCAATGTTCTTAAGATTATTTGTAAGTTCGATGCCGTCGACAACTATTTTTCCACGCTGATGAACTTCCAATCTATTGATACAACGTATCATGGTTGATTTTCCTGACCCAGAGGGACCGCAAACCACGACCCTTTCACTGCGTCGTACCGACATGCTGATATCAACAAGTGCTTGGAAATCGCCGTACCACTTGTTGACACCTGTTAATTCTATGACAAGTTCTTCATGCTTTTGACTTGAGGTAGAACTTTTCGAGTTTTCCAACGACTTTCTCCGAGATAATCTAGCGACGCCCTTCATCTAGCCAACGCTCAACATTTTGACTGTACTTGGAAAGCGCAAAACAAAATATAAAATATATAAGAGCAACGAAAAGGTAGGCCTCTATGGTAAAAAGACGCCACAACGGATCCTGCATTACAGCCGTTGTTGCACTTAGGATATCAAAAAGGCCAATGATTAAGACGTATGAAGTGTTTTTAAATGCCGCGATAATGTGATTAACAATTCCTGGCAAACATACCCTCAAAGCTTGGGGCAGAATGATCCGGATCATCATCTGCCAGTACCCGAGGCCGAGAGCCTCAGCTGCCTCATACTGACCGCGCGTGATGGCTTGCAAACCGCCTCGAATAACTTCTGCTTGGTAACACGCAAAAAATATTGCCATTCCGACCATCACTCTGAGCATCACATCGAATTCTAAGCCTTGTGGTAGAAATAATGGAAAAACATTAACAGCTACGAACAGAATAGTTATAAGCGGTACGCCCCGCATGCATTCGATAAAGGTAACACAGATTGCTTTAATTCCTGGCATATGAGATCGACGTCCGAGTGCTAATAACACAGCAATTGGCATGCCGAACACAACTGTTCCTGTAAATAATACCATTGTTAGCGGCAGCCCTCCCCATTGTTGGGTGTCCACGTACTCCAATCCGAAAAGACCACCCCACATCAGCAAAGAACAAATGCCGAGATTGGCAATCCACAGAGGGGCTAAAATTTTAAGTCTCCAGAAGCGTCTCGAGAGAGTTATGCAGATCACGCTTACAAAAATTATTAGTGCAACTATCAACCGCCAATGTTCGCTATAGGGAAACAAACCAAACAACATAGGCCTATGCTTTTCGGCAATTACCGCCCAGCATGCACCCGCTCCTTCTGACCGGCAAGAGGTGTGGTCTTGTGCTCCCCATACCGCGTTTAGAACTCCCCATTCAAAAAAAGATGGTAACGCTTTAAAGAGGATTAACACGATGAGAATGGTAAGCAATGTGTTCCAAGCAGAGCTGAAAAAATTATCACGCACCCACCGAACTACTGGCACTCTCTCTGCTACGGGCGGAGGTGTGCGCTTTGATTGAATATCAACCAATGTCAGCGCTCCCTAATAGCTACAAGTTTGTTGTAAAAATTCATAAGAATTGAGATCGTGAGGCTTATCGTTAGGTATACTAGCATCATGATTGCAATCGCCTCCACCGCCTGGCCCGTCTGATTTAGTGAAGTATTTCCGATATTGACCAAATCAGGGTAGCCTATCAGAACCCCTAAAGAACTATTTTTGGTAAGACTTAGATATTGGCTTGCTGTGGGTGGTACTATTACCCTGAGAGCTTGCGGAATTGTAATATAGCGCATGATGAAACTATGGCGTAGCCCAAGGGCACGAGAAGCTTCAATCTGTCCACGATGAATTGACTCAATACCGGAACGAACTATCTCGGCGATGAAAGCTCCTGTGTACACTGTTATACCGATTAGTAGAGCTATGTATTCTGGGGATAGGGATATCCCTCCTTGGTAATTAAACCCTTTCAATTCTGGATAATCCCACGACAATGGAGCGCCGCCTAAAGCCCATACCAACAATGGTAATCCAATAGTTATTGAAGTGCTGGGCCAAAAGACAGCAATGTATTGTCCGGTGTGTTCTCGACGGTAACGTGCCCACCGAGTAAAAATCAATGCACCACCAATTCCTAGAACTAGAGTAAAAGCTACCCAAGGGTAAAGTACGTTATCAACCGGGAACGGCAGCATAAGACCACGATTGGATATAAATGCTCCATTAAACGGTTCTAGTGCTTGGCGTGGATGGGGCAGAAGTCGGATGATGGACGACCAAAAAATCACATGTAGAACGACGGGTACGTTCCGGCAGATTTCTACGTAAGCGGAGGCTAATTTTGATACTAGCCAGTTACGTGATACGCGGGCTATTCCCATTATAACACCCAGTAAGGTAGCAAGAAAAATACCAACAAACGCTATATGAAGAGTATTAAGTACGCCGGCGGCAAAGATACGGGCGAAGGTTTGACTTGAGTCAAAAGGGATAATTGACTCGCTTATGTCAAAACCTGCTGGCTCACTTAGAAAACTCCAACCCGTTGCAATATTCTGGCGATCGAGATTTTCATTAATATTGTAATAAAGATACCAGCCAAGAAAAATCAGCGCCGCAGCAAGTAGCAGTTGATATGCAACGTTCCGGAACGCGATACTGTGGAGTATCGAACGATTGGTTTTTGGCGGGTGCGCCTGTTCGGCCATAACCTATTTCGCAGTTTCGGTTAAAAAAAAATTAGGATGTGCCGCCCTGCAAAGGCTGGGCGGCACATCTAAAGAGTCTTACTTCATCGGGAAGCCGTACATCAGGCCCCCTTTTGTCCAAAGTTTATTGACGCCTCGCGCAAGGTTCAACGGCGGGCCCCAGTTTCTATCGTATACTTCACCATAGTTGCCAACCGCTTTGATTGCGTCATAAGCCCATGATTTGCCTAGTCCTATCTTTTTGCCAAGATTACCAGTTGCACCAAGCAGTCGTGTAACATTCGGATCTTTTGACGCTTTCATTTTGTCGACGTTCGCTTGAGTAATTCCCCACTCTTCTGCATTGAATAGTGCATGTACAACCCACTTTGTAATATCGAACCACTGGTCATCATCAGCTCGTACGCCAACGGCGAGTGGTTCCTTGGAGTAAACTCCATCCAAAATGACATGATCGGAGGGGGTTTTAGCATCGTATTGTTGGTGACCCGGAAGTCCGGCCTGATCCATAGCAAGAACATCACAACGACCCGCCATATATGCACTGACAAGTTCTTTTGAATTTTCGATAACAACGGGGGTCATCTTCATTCCTTTTGATTTAAATAATGCAGCAATATTCTTCTCTGTTGTGCTACCTGGGAAGACACAAATTGCTGCGCCATCCAGTTGGTCGACTTTTGTAATTCCCAGTTTCTTGCGAACCATAAAACCGGTTCCGGTGTAGAAGGTTGGGGGGCCAAAGTTAAGACCAAGAGCTGAGTCTCGGGTAAGCGTGATAGTTGTTGTGCGTGAAAGCATGTCAACTTGCCCCGACTGCAGGGCAGGGAAGCGTTGCACGCTTCCTAATGGAATATATTTTACCTTGTTACCATCACCAAGAACTGCTGCTGCTACTGCTTTGCAGATATCAACGTCGAGCCCTTTCCACTTACCTTTTTTGTCAGCGATAGCAAAGCCATAGCGACCTTGATGGACGCCGCATATCAATTCACCACGTTTCTTAATTGCAGTGAGTGTTGGGCCGTCAGCAGCTAATGCTGGCTCTGTCCCAATTAAAATGTTACCGGCAAATGCCACTAAGGCAGCCGCCATCAAAAGCTTTCTCATGTTGGATACTCCCATTGTTTTTGCTTAACGAAAACTATCAATTGGTTATGTCACGTTTATGGGCAACACTGAAAGTCCTTAAATGGTGGAAATACATGGTAGGAAAATCAGCATGGCCAACATGACTATTTTTCGATTATACAACATCTATGACATCGGATGAAACCCGCATAACAGAGTACCTGTTTCCAACTCTCATTCAGGTTACACAGCATCCAAGTGCTGATATCTTTAATGCTGACTTGATGAGGGAAATTTTAGTTATCCGGGATGAAGTACCCAATGGGAAACCAAGTAACTGGTCATGTGACCACTATACAACAATGACGACCGAGGGCCGTTTACATTCACGTCCTGGTTTAAAAAGTTTTGCTGAATTTGTCACGGCGTGCGCAATACATTACGGCGAAATAATGCGATACCATTATGGAGAAAAAAGACTTCATCTCAACGATTGTTGGTTAAACATTTACGGTCGCGGACATTCACAAGATATCCACAATCATCCGAACCACATTTTAAGTGGTGTTTATTTTGTAAAAGTACCAAAGGGTGCATCGAGTCTACTATTTTATTCGCCTCACTATAAAACAATGATCCGTCCCCCGTTTATTGATGAAACGCCAGTTAATTGCCTAAGTATGCCTTATCCACCGAATGCCGGCGACTTTGTAATTTTTGAAAGCTCTACAAAACATAGTGTCCCCTATAATGACATTGATGGTGATCGAATTACGCTAGCCGTGAATTTTTCACTCGAACCGTTGGCACTGAAATAATCAGATGGATATTGACAACTTAACCCATCATTACGCAGTTTTTCCTACAATAATACAGTCTAACTTTTTTCCTAGATATAGGGATTTGAATAGCTCTATGCTCATGGAACTGGATAGACTTGGCAGAGTAGTTCCAAATAGCCTTGCCCCGCGCGTTACCGTTCCTCATTACACTACAATTGATAGCTGCAACGATTTACACAGGCGTCCTATATTCGAAGCACTTACTACATTTATAAAAAAGGAGTTGACTGTATTTGCAAGCAAACAAAGTATTGATGTAAATAAAAATGGACTAGAAATTAACAAAATGTGGTTCAATATTTACAAAAAAGGTGAATGTATTGATATCCACAATCACCCAAATTCAAATTTTACTGGTGTATACTTTTTAAAAGCATCACGAGGGTCTTCTCCTATTATAATTAAGTCTGAAATAATTGATAACATGATCGCTTTACTTGTTGATGAAAACAATGAATATAACAGCCGCGGAAAGGTCATCACGGCTGAGCCAGGTAAATTAGTAGTATTTAACAGCAACGTTATGCATAGCACCTTGCCTCAAGATATTGATGAAAGCCGGGTAACGATCTCTTTCACAGCGTTAGTATAGGCATCTGCTACAGAATTATGCTCGACGGTGGGAACTATCTGTAAAATTCAATGTTTGAAACGGCTAGATCAGGCCTAAAGGGACGACCTATGGCCACCAAACCAATGCGCTTAAGACGTTTAGTGTCGAGCTTCGTCTCCAGCCTGTAAGGTTTGAAGCTCTCAAATGGAAGCTCAATAACGTGCCACATTGATTTTGCCACAAAGTGTGCCCGATATGATTGCCATGGCCGGTAATTGTCGAGTGTGCGCAGATGGATCGAGTAATCCTCATTATTTCCGTATACCGTTAGGCGAATTCCAGAAAACAGTGATGCATCAAATAATTTGTTGTCTTTTGATAAGTTCAGTGCGGCTTGTATGAAACCGCCATTGTTCTCAACGCGTACATTGCCTGTGAGATGTAAGCAGCGCCGCTGGTTTACTATTGTTGTTTCTATCTTTACCTCAGAGATTCCCCCCATCACTTTATCAGTCACCGCAACCCACGACGTTCCCACTGCTGAAATGAAATTCTTTTTACTAAAATCATCGATTAGCATTTGGTTGTCCTGCGCTGATAACTCAAAGGGCATGGAAAGTATAAGGCCAACCAATCCTACACCCATTAATCCATAGACAACACGTCGTCTATTTTTCCTCACAAACGATGGTTCCTTCCGTAACTTGGTCTATATAGGGTAAGTGCTAAAGATATGTTAATAAAATATGTTGAAAAAACTTAAAAGTAAGCATCGATCTCATAAACTTTAAAAGTAGTTATTAAAATGTTGGAACTAATTTTATATCTTTTTGGTCTGGTGATGACATCCATACTAGCCGGTTCAATGGTATTTTTTTCGTGCGTAGTTGCACCATTGATCTTTATCAAATTAGACGGAGACACCGCTGGTTATTTTGTACGCAGCATTTTTCCCTGGTACTATCTTGTTATAGCCAGTCTTTCAGCTATTTCTTCAGTGAGTTTATTCTACGGATATTTTTTAGAATCTTGTATTTTGGCAGGTATCTCGGCCGCTGCTGTGTTAGGGCGCCAAATATTAATGCCATGGATAAATAGATGTCGCGATAATATGTCGGCTGATAATAGTGAAGCTGAGCGTTCTTTTAAAATACTACATGGTATGTCCGTTTGGATTAATGTGCTTCAATTAATTGGCTCAATATCTGTGGTGATCCTATTAGGCTATGCAGAATATCGTTGATCATTTATATCCTAAGCCATAGTTTGATGTGAAATATGGTGAAGCTGTTTCAGCTTGTGCAGAGCACAGCGATTGGTCAAACTATATAAGATGCAATTCCGAGAGTATCTTCGGTATGTGTTTTCGAAGCTTAAAAAAACCACGCGATGAATGAGGCCATGATATCAAATCCCAGTGGTTCATAACCTGATAAAACTTGATCCCATTCAATTCTAAATCCTTTGATAATTCTCCCAAGATATCCTGGGTCGGCCCTACTGAGATGTGTGGGGTGACAACTTGATTAAGATCATTGCGGACTGCCCACTCACAAATTTCTTTAACCGATTTACATCGAGCAACCGAGGAGTTTTCTAGGCATTTCATTTGTTTAAAACGCATACTAGCATCTTTATGTGCGCCGTGGACAAAATTTAAAACATTTGGCGATATCGGAAGCGACGAACGTTGTTCTACGCTACTAAAGTTGGCAACAGCCACTAGTGGTCCGTTTTGCTTGATAAGCTTTGCGGGATTTAAGTCTTCGTCCGTCAGCAATAACCCCGTCGGCCCGATGCTTTTAAATGGTTCGTGGATGGGTAAGGGTAGTAGGGAAGGCGTTTCCGCCACAGACGCTACCGGTAAAGCTTCATTCGATAGCTGGGTAATGTTGGTATAACGACCTTTAGTGAATTTCGAAATGTTGTCTGATTTCGCGAGGTATGTTTTTCCTTTCGTATGAAGGCCGGCAACCCATCGCCACGACAACGTATTTGAAGCCGGATCGCCATCTAATAAATGCCGAAGGAAAAAATCTGCTCCAAGCTCCCAAGGCAGTTTTAGAGTGAAAACCCATATGCTGGCAAACCACATCCGTGCATGGTTGTGGAGGTATCCACTTTCAATAAGTTCGTGCGTCCAATCATCGAAACATGCAATGCCCGTTTTTCCCTTTGTAGCCGTCAAAAACTGCCCTCGTAATTGAGCATTACTCTCGATTTCTGCAGCGAGTTCAGACGCACGGACTGTGTAATCTGTCCAAACGCTAGGGTGTGTTTCAAGCCAGCCTTTCCAATAGGTCCGCCAAAAGACTTCTTGTACGAATTTTTCTGCGGCGCTTAGAGTATGGGACTTAAGTACGGCAGTGACCACCTCTTCCTCAGAAATAATACGATGCCTTACCCATGGGGATAGCTTAGACACATGCTCATGACCATTCATGCCTAAATCAAAATTTCGTTGCGCAGCGTAGCGTTTTCCAGAACGCGCTACAAACCGCTCGAGCTGTTCTAATCCATTTATACGCTTGGGATACCACATAGACAAAAAATCACCGAATAAGTCAAATTGCACGAGCAATGTTGACCGCTACCGACGATCCGGAGGCTACTAGCTTGCACCAAATTTTCAAAAAAACATTGCTCGCTCCTGCTGAGTGGTTTCGGGCTTCATCCCGATGCTGCACTTCCTCAAGGCGACAACGTTCCAAAATATTAGCGATGCGCAAATGTCGATGATGATGGTTCAACCTAATGACTTGTTTTTTATAATGATCATCGACAAAAGTCTCAACCGCATTAATGGTTTGAAACACTGCTTCAGACCCAAACAATGCGGGTAAAGCCCCTGTAATGTAGCCAGCAAAATTCCAGAGCGGTAATGACATACTGCGATCCGCGGTTGGAAGAATAGTTTCAATCAATCTTAGATGGTTACTTTCGGTTTTAAGATGTTCCGAAGCAAAGGTGCGAACATTATCGCACGGGGAGACAGCTAGAATGCCTTTATACATCGCCACAGCACCCGTTTCACCAGCGTGATCTGAACGTAAATCACGAGTCAGCCATTGGGGCAAACGAAAAAACGTTTCGGTGTCTATTAAGGCCTGAGACCGATTATCCTCTGTTGATCCAGACGATTCATTAGGATTTTTTGCCGTACCTCTAAGTATCATTATGGAATCTTACACTCCCTTCGATAACGTATATATTCGTTACGGTTTTGTATCTCATTTAGATCTTTCAAATTTATTCGATGGAAAAAGACTTTTTTTCGTTCTAAAACATCACCTGAATTTTTTACTTACAAAGGTCGAAATTTTTGTCTGATTTCTGCTAATATCTGAGCTTGAATACTAGGTATAACAGAAGTGAGGCGAGATGAATCACGAAACTTCACCCCTGAATGGAAGCTTTGGCATCCTGATCAATGGTGTTACGAGGCAGAACCTGAGTGATAAAACTTTCCAAACGGAAGCATATGATATTTGGCTCAGTTGCGGTGGTCTCGTTGCGGTGCGTGGGGAAGACTTAAGAGATATTACACCGTCTGAATTGGTCGCATGGTCCAATGTTTTCGGAATTGTTGAAAACAAAACACAGACTGCAAGAGAGGACAAAACGGTGCCTGGCTTTCCTATTCTTAGAATAGGGAACATAAAGGACGATGCGGGTAAGCCTAGAGCTCAATTCGCTATTGTGCCGCAACTTAGAGATGATAGTGATATTCGCTACAATCCCAAAACGCGGCGACCTGTATGGCACACTGACTCAACCTTTCGAGAATTTCCACCTATAGGATCTGTATTTCATTGCAGGATTGCACCACCGGCAGGTGGTGAGACGCTGTTTGCAGATATGCGGACCGCCTACGCACGACTAGATAACGAGAAAAAACTTGAATTGGAAAAACTGGAAGCAGTGTGCTCCTTGGCCCATCACGACAAAAAAATCAATGCTTATTCGCCAGAATATCCGGTCCTGTCTCCTGAGCAGCGCAAAGCGAATCCACCTAATAGGGTGCCGTTGGTGCTTGAACACCCTTTGACTCGGGAAGTAGCTCTTTATGGATTAAATAGTTCCACGTGCGCCATTGTTCCGGCCGGCAAAGACGTTTCGAATGAAGACCTAGATATCTGGGATTTAGAGGGTATTGAGGATAAGAGCGTGGGTATTTTGCGCGATCTTTTACCTTACCTAACCGGGCCGGATTTTACAGTGAAGTGGGAATGGCAACCGGGTGATATAGTTGTTTGGGATAATCGTTCTACGATTCACGCTGCCACTGGTTTTGAGTATGAAAAATTTGACCGTGAGATGTGGAGGCTTACCTTAAATCAAGATAAAAACTGTATAGCAGCCTGAGGAATGCACGCCCTTCTGTTTTAACATTAAAGCGTGTCATTTTTTTCAAGGGCCCAGCATTTAGGTTTACAACGGATATTGTTTTGATGGAGCTGCGTAATCATCCGTGACTGTTTATTATGCTTAGCTAGCAAGAAAAAAATGCTTTGTCAGAAAGACGCTGTTCCCAATTTGATTTGCCGTTCCAACTTTTATGTCGTGAGATTTTATCGCCACCATACCTTATACGGAATAATATAGTTCTCGTGTCACCATTCAAAAATTCATGGATTTCGCCCGGGGGGTGAAATGTAAACGAACCGGGTTTTATCTCGACTGATGCCTCTGATGTTCTCATAACTCCACCACCTTCAAAGCAAAAATAAATTTCACTTGCGTTGGGATGGCAGTGATTAGGGCTGGTCTGTCCTGGCTCCCAACAGGCAATAGTTGCATCACCGCCTTCGATCTCGGCAAGAATTTTGTGGACGTGATGATCAGCATTGTACTCTTCTTCGTCTTTTAAATTATGTATCTGCATCAGTTATTCTCACCAATAAGTTTCCGCTAATTTTCATGTAATTAATATAACTTTTGTATGGAGCAATGAGGTGTTTGCAAAGAATATTTTGTGCTAAACTGATCAAGATCCATCATTATAATTCTGACGTCAACCGTCAGCGCACATTATGATAAAAAGATAGAGGGGGTATCCGATGGACCTTGGAGGAGAATTAGACATTGACTTTGACAATGCTTCCGGACCACTTTCTGATAATTTAGTTGTGCGCCCAATAGGTCGTGTGGCAGGCGCAGAGCTTCCCGGTTTAGACCTTCGTTCACCTCTAGCTGAAGAAACCATAAATTTCATTCTTAAGGCATTAGTCAAATATCACGTGCTCTCATTTCCAGACCAGGATCTTACAAAGGATCAACAAGTTTTGTTTACTAAACAGTTTGGTGAATTAGAGGGCCACGTGGCGCTTGACCACAGCGGCAAACCTTTCCCGGCAGTACATATAGTATCTAACTTAGACCCAGACGGGCAGCCAACTGCCAAGCCCCGAAGCCATGGAAATTATTTTTGGCATTCAGATAAGTCGTATCATGCGACGCCCTCGCTTGCCACGATCCTTTACGCTAAGGAAATACCTCCCAATGGTGGTGCCACGCAATTTGCTAATATGCAAATGGCTTATGATGAATTGTATCCAGAGATGAAACAAATGATTGATGGTCTAGAGGTGGTGCATCACTGGGCGCAGAGTAGACGTAACTCATGCAATGCGCCGGCAACTCCGGAGCAAGAAAAAGAGAGCCCGCCAGTTGCCCATCCCATTGTGCGGGTCCACCCTGAGACAAACCGAAAAAGCATTTACCTTGGCATCCATGCCTCACATATTGCAGGGATGAATTGGCATGAGGGGCGGGAAATTATATATCGGTTAACAGATATGGTAACCCAACCTCGTTTTGTATACACACATGAATGGAAAAAAAATGAAGTGGTAATGTGGGACAACAGGTCGTTAATGCACCGCGCTACTGGTGATTTCGATCAAGCCTTACACCCTCGTGTTTTGCATCGCACCGTATTACGCGGCGCGAAACCAATATCGCCTTGATATTTTGGCACGATGCATTTACGCCACTTTTCAATGCATGATGAAGAGGCACATTTACGTTGCTAGCGCTTTAAACTCTTTGCGCCGCATGTGGAGGATATACTCAGTATATCCATTGGGCTGTTCAGCTCCTTTGAAAACGAGATCACGAGCTGCTTTAAAAGCAATGGAATTCGTCAAATCTGGCGTCATTGGCTTGTAAAGCGGGTCTTTAGCGTTTTGTTGATCTACTACACCTGCCATCTTTTCCAAGGTTTTTTGAACCTGATCCGCGCTACAAATGCCATGGCGTAACCAATTAGCCATATGCTGGGACGATATACGAAGGGTTGCACGGTCTTCCATTAAACCCACATCATTTATATCTGGTACCTTTGAGCATCCAATTCCTTGGTCAATCCAACGGACTACGTATCCCAGTATCCCTTGCGCATTATTATCAAGCTCTGCTTGTATATCATCTTCCGACCAGTTGGGTCGTTCAGTGATCGGAATAGTCATTATATCGGCTATCGATGCTTGGTTTCGGGTTTTGATTATTTCTTGGCGGGAAAAAACATCGATCTCATGATAATGCATTGCGTGAAGGACTGCAGCGGTGGGTGAAGGGACCCAAGCTGTATTAGCTCCAGCCAAAGGATGATTTTTTTTCTGTTCGAGCATGTCATTCATCATGTCTGGCATTGCCCACATGCCCTTGCCAATCTGTGCGCATCCCTGTAAGCCCGCTGCAAGCCCTACATCAACATTCCAATCCTCATAGGCACTGATCCAGGGTGCTGCTTTCATGTCGCCCTTGCGAATCATAGCACCTGCATCCATGGATGTGTGTATCTCGTCACCTGTTCTATCCAAGAATCCGGTATTGATAAATACTACCCGTTCTCGAGCCGCACGAATTGACTCTTTTAGATTAAGGGTGGTGCGCCTTTCTTCGTCCATGATACCCATTTTCAAGCTAAACCTTTTTAAGCCGAGCGCGTCCTCGACCCTACCGAAAAGATCGTTAGTGAAAGCTACTTCTTCCGGTCCATGCTGTTTCGGTTTAACTATGTAGACAGAGCCTTCGCGACTATTTTTTATTGGCCCTGAACTATTTAGATCATGTATTGCGATAGCGGATGTAACCATTGCATCCAGTATACCCTCTGGCACTTCATTACCATCTGTATCGAGTACAGCATCCGACCACATGTGGATTCCGACATTTCGATTTAACATTACACTGCGCCCATGAAGAGTGAGTTCTTCACCGTTCGGCGCGGTATATTTGCGATCACTATTAAGTGTTCGAGTGATTTCTTGGCCATTTTTTTGGAAGGATGCGGATAGGTTACCTGTCATAAGGCCAAGCCAATTACGGTATGCAATGACTTTGTCTTCCGCATCAACGGCCGCTACGGAGTCCTCAAAGTCCTGGATTGTTGTTATGGCTGCTTCGAGGATTACGTCGGATATGTTTGCTTTATCGTTACAACCAATGGGGTGACTGCTGTCTATCTTTACTTCAATATGAAGACCGTGATTTTGTAGCAATATTGAACTGAGATTTCCTGGTGCTCCCTTATAACCAGCGAATTGAGAAGGAGTTAGCAGTCCAACTTCCACATTATCCAGTAAGGCGATAAGTTCACCATTGGCTACCACATATGATGAAACATCCGAATGGCTTCCTTTGGCAAGAGGTGTAGTCTGATCTAAGAATTTACGGACATATTGTATAACTTTGTGGCCGCGCGCCGGGTCATAGCCATTTGAGACATCATCATTATTTTCAGCGATCGCGTCAGTACCATATAGAGCATCGTAAAGTGAACCCCAGCGTGCATTTGCTGCATTGAGTGCGTAGCGTGCATTATTAACTGGCACTACTAACTGCGGCCCGGCAACATTTGCGATTTCGGAATCTACATTTTTTGTATTAACGCGTAATTCTCCACCATCCTGCACCAGATATCCGATGTCTGTAAGGAAAGCAGCATAATCTTTATCATTAAGGTCTTCATGCCTATGTTTCACATGCCAATCGCTTATTTGCGATTGCAAAAAGTCGCGTTTTTCCAGAAGCTCGCGATTCCGAGGTGTCATATCTTTAAGAATGCATGAAAGTTGATCCCAGAAGTGCTCGGGTTTTAAGCCTGTTCCCGGAACGACTTCCTGATCAATGAAAGAATAAAGTTCGGCTGCAACTTTCAATCCAGCTACATTTATGCGTTCTGTCATGATATCTTCCCCGATCGATATAATGTTGCGGTATCGCCCAAAGTAGGGTTGGGTCAACCTAACTTGCGTGAATTAGTATTGCGATTTTTCTTATTTTTAGAAGTAGTTTTTTGTACCATGAGCTTTATTAATTGAATTAGAACACAAATATCTGATTTGCCTCATAAATTTATGCCGTATTGGGGTAATCAATTCAGGCCACATTCTGATATTATCGATAAAAAAATAAAAGAACCATATATGATGTGCAGACGCCTTCTTTGAGTTACTCAGTATTTAGCATTGTTCCAAGATGGTCTGAGAATTGACCCTTTGGCAGAGTCGGTAAGTGCCCTTTTAGAAATCATTATTTTCAAATGGTGGTAGGAAAAAAATTTTAATTTGGTCGGCTACCTTTTAGAGTAATTCTATGCATTTGACGACGTTGACCCTGGTAATCATTAATTGCTTTATGTTGGGTGCATCTGTTGTCCCATATTACTAGATCACCTTGTTTCCATCGGAGCCTGCAAGTAAATTCGGGGCGCACGGCATGAGTAGTAAGGTAACGTAATATTGGAAGTGTTTCTTCTGGTGTCATGCCCGCAAAATTAGTCGTATGAGAGAAATTCACATAGAGGGCTTTTCGCCCAGTTTCCGGATGTGTGCGTATAACCGGATGAATCGCCTCTATAGCCTGAGTTTCGGTATACGCCTTATTCATACCAGTTAAGTTTTTCATTTTGGCATTTCGACCACCAATGTTTTTCTGAGCAGAGCTGTAGTGTGCCTTGACCTGGTGGAGCATAGCCTTCAATCCTGGTGAGAGTGCATCGTATGCTTTGTACATGTTAGCGAATAGAGTATCACCGCCATATCTCGGGACATCGATGGCGTAAAGAAGCGTCGCCATGTTTGGTCTTTCCATATAAGTAGTGTCAGAATGCCAATGAACACCAAAATTAATTTTATCTTTTGGTGTTTTTAATATTTCAATGACCTCTGGGTGCCCATCTATTCCATCTAGAAACGGATAGATGTCTGGCCTACCAAACTTTCGTGCAATTTTAAGTTGCACTTTCGGTGTAAGCTTTTGGTTTGGGAAAACTAAAACCAGATATTTGAGGAGCGCTTCTTTCAATAAATCGGTTATTCGCAGATCTAACCTACTTGCCAGGTTCAAACCGTTGACACGTGCTCCAAGCGCTCCTGAAATAGGCGTTATGTTAAGAGGATCAGCCATACTGCTATAGTCGCAGAAGGAACCGCATCGGTCAATTCATCCGGCCACCAGCGGTATGATATTCCCCCTAGATGAAAATCTGTCAAACAAATTTGGACATGAATTGGGTGCAATATGCAAGAACCCATGGAGACTAGCCTTCGGTAACCCGTATCTCACAACTGATCCATCCGTTGGATCAAATTGCCAGAAAAACTATAAACGGCTTTTAATGACGAAGCAGCTTTGGTTTCGAGTTCGAAGTTGTTTGCAAATCTCAACTGCTTGAGAAAACGTTGAGTAAGGACCGGTGCGTAACCTTTGAAAAACGCCCTTTGTACCCAAGTTTGCCTTTACAATTATTGGTTTTTTCCGACCTATAATATCGCCGTGCAGTTGAAAAATATCATCCCAGGCCCGCGATGCTATTTTGAGTGGAGAATCTCTAAACGCTCCTAATTGTATTAATATTTTCGAGCCTACTTTTCTTTTTAATTTTTCGTTTAATGCCGCTGTTTCTAAAACTCGGCCCTGCATTGTTTGATCAGATGAGCCGTCATTAGAAAGAATGGCTGAATTATTTTTAGTTTTATTAAATTTAGGCGGAATCACAGCGATGGTTGTCGGTCGGCCGTTTCGACTACCAGGTAGTATCTTTTGCGCAACAAACGGCTGTTGGTCAATACCTGCGAGTTCTTGGGGCTCTATTTTATTTGGAGCGTTCTCAGGCGTTCGTTGAGTGGATCTTTTTTCAATTAGACTTAGATTCATCGCATTGTTATCTATGGCGCTCTCTGAAGATTTCAAATTATGGTGCGACACCGCCCTCGCATTTGATGGTTTTTTATCAATGAACGCAGTCTCTAGAGTGACAGTATCGAGACTCAATTCAGGTTCTTTCGCCGTTTTTTTGGCAACAGAATTATCTTTATATGCTTGCTGCCTGTTTTCTTCATTGGCATCAACCAGACGCTTTGCCTCAGCTAGCTGTTCTTCATTCATGCGCCTTGCCAATACCTTCCTATTTTCAACTGCTACGGTTCTAACAAAAACGTCTGGTTTCGGTTTTTGCTCGGCTGCCAATGTAAACCAACGATGGGCTTCAACGTCATTCTGTTCGACTCCTTGCCCCTTTGCATAGAGTAACCCAACACCAACACGTGATTTGGCATCCCCTTCGTGGGCTAATGGTAAAAACTCTTTGTAGGCGACTTGAAAATCGCCACGTATGTATGCGTTACGCCCTGCCGCAAAGTCTGCGGCACTAGCCACACTAGCCACCATGCTCGGTATAACGAACAATAATGCTAATTTTTTCATAAATCCCACCAAAGATTTTATAAAGACACTTAATCAATACTTAACTAAAAAGCATATAATTTTGTTTCATTACAATTTTATTTATTATATTTGAAGTATGAATACAATAAATATTTTACGGCAAGTAAATATTTACTAAATACAATAATTTTAAATCAAATAAATCGTTCTTTTTCATATGGATACGATATTTCGTGCGCTAAATGTATTTTCACACTAGATCTCGATTATTGGTTTGCGTTAAGTACTTAAACAAAACAAGATCTACTTCAAATTACTAAAAATAATGTATTAGGCCTCTATGGCTGAATTAAGGCACTGAGCGCCCCGAATTTAATGATTGATAAAGCTCAAAAAGCGGCTCAAATCGTCGTGTTGAATAAAATATTTTGATGATAGAGGTAAGCGGGACTATCCGTTCAGTGCTCGCCAAATCTTTTCGGGTGTAGCCGGCATATCAATCATATTGGCATTAGAGACACCAGCAGACTTAAGCGCGTTAACAATCGCATTCATAATAGTAGGCAGCGCGGCAATTGTGCCAGATTCTCCGGCTCCTTTGACCCCAATTTCATTGGTGCGACACGGAACAGGATGAAAACCCAATTTAAAATTAGGCATATTATCTGCACGTGGCATAGCATAATCCATATAAGATCCACTTATGAGTTGGCCATCATCATCATAGATTGAATCCTCCATAAGCACTTGCCCCGCTCCTTGTGCAATGCCTCCATGGAGTTGCCCGTCGACTATCATGTGATTTATTACCCGGCCAGAATCGTCAACCCCCGCGTATCGGTCTAGGGTGAGAGCCCCCGTTTTTGGATCTATCTCTACCTCAGCAATGTGACACCCATTTGGATAGGTAGGGGCATGTGCTTCATAGTCTACTGCTGTATCAAGAGCACCACGGGGTGCGGTATCAATAATTCTTTCAAGTGTAACCGTTCGATCTGTACCGGCAACCACGAAAAAACCGTTTTCGAATTCTACATCAGCAGGTGCACATTCGAATTGGTTGGCCGCCAGAAGGCGGGCTTTTTCTATTACTGCGAGCCCGGCCTTGTGGAATGCACCACCCCCAACTGCCATTGTTCGTGATCCCGTCGTTGATCCTGCCGACGGAGAAACATCACTATCCCCTTGAACCATCGTAACGCGTTCTGGGCTTATCCCGAGAGTCTCAGATATCAGTTGCCGAAATGCATCAATGTGCCCTTGACCCTGGGATTGGGCTCCACTGAATAACACAAGACGATTATCCTCATCGAAACCAATTCTTGCAGACTCCGAAGTATTTGCTCCCGCATGTTCCAGGAAACAAGCGATACCTAAACCACGCAGCAATCCCATATTTTCTGAAATCGCGCGCCGCTTCTCAAAACCATTCCAATCAGCAAGCGGGAGGGCTTTATCCAATATTTCATTAAATTCGCCAGAATCATAGGTAACTTTAAGAGGCGTGGAGTAGGGCATATCCTCCGAAGGGATAAAATTGCGTTTTCGGATTTCCGTACGCCCGATACCGGTCTTTTCAGATGCCATATCCATAAGTCGTTCAATAACATAAGCGGCCTCTGGTCTTCCTGCCCCTCGATAAGGGCCGATTGGAGCAGTGTTTGTAAATACACATTCCACCTGAATATAAATTGATGGTATGCGGTAACAGCCGGAGAGGCACATTGCCGTGTTGCGTGTGGGGCTGCTGGGACCACTGGCAGATAGATATGCCCCCATTCCTTGTATTGAGTGATACCGAAGTGCTTGTATAACTCCGTTAGTGTCTAATGCAATTTCAGCAGTAAGTTGACTGTCGCGTGCAGAGTTATCGCTTGCAAAGCTTTCTGCCCGGTTAGCAACCCATTTAACAGCTCGGCCTAGGCGTTCAGCTGCACGAAGGATGACAGGGTACTCGGGATAGCATTGTGTTTTCATACCAAAACCACCACCAACATCTCCTGTTACAATGCGAAGATCATTGGGGTTATTGAGTTTTAGTGCCAGCGACGCAAGCTGTGAGTGCAGTGTCTTAACTCCCTGGCTGCATGCATAAAGCGTAAGCCTTCCGTCCTCTACGCGACCGATGGCTGCCCTCGGCTCCATTGCAGAAACAACAAGGCGGTTATTACGTGTTACAAGCTTTACTGTATGGGTAGCCGTTTTAAATGCTCTATCTGTTGCTGATTTGTCTCCGTCGTCCCAGTCCAATATCAAATTATTAGCAACCTTTGGCCAGATTTGTGGAGCCCCGTCTAAAATGGCTTTTTCAGGCCGGACTATTGCGGCCAGTGGCAAATAATCCACGTTTACAAGCTCGGCAGCATCCTCAGCCTGCGTCTTCGTCTCTGCGATTACGACAGCCACAGCTTCTCCCACATGCCTAACTCGTTTTTTTGCAAGGGGCCAGCGATCGGGACACACGGGTCGTTCCCCGTTGCGCCCTTGGGCTATACGGGTGCATGGAATGGGGTAAATATTTTGGAGGTCATCAGCAGTATAGATAGCAATTACCCCCGGCTCGGCTAACGCTAAAGAGCTATCGATACTCGAGATTTCTGCATGCCCATGAGGTGAGCGAACAAAGACCGCATGAGCCATATTAGGGAAAGTAAGATCGGCGGTGAATTGACCTTTTCCTGTCAGTAACCTTGCGTCTTCACTCCTACCCGGTGCTTCAGAACGGCCGTATTTTTCAATTTCATTCGTCATACATTTACCTTCTAACACCATTCACCGCAGTTATGTAGACCACCATCCACGATTACCTAAGCGCGATAGTGTGTGATAGTGACAGAGCACATTAACTCGGGTATTTTTTAGACGTGATAAAATGTTTCATTAGTACATATAGCGTTTTAAACTTCGGAAAATAGTATCGCATCTGCATCTTTTCATTTGTAAGCAAGACCCGAAAGGGAATTGGTGCCCGGGCTTTTTGGCATCAAAATCGATGGAATTAGAATATTTGTGTGAGCTAAGCCTCAATACGCCGGAAATTTGAGTTAACTTCGGAGTCATGTGTGGGTTTTAACTTTTCAACCTCGGTTTGAAATCAAATAAAAATCAAGGGGTATCTAAAATGACTATAAGTTTCGCGTTTATCGGTTTTGGTGAGGCTGGTTCCAATGTTTCGGAGGGGCTTTTAGAGGCTGGAGTAGAGCGGATAAAGGCGTATGACATCTTATTCGATGAGGAGATAGAAAGGGTTCGTTTGCATGAATTAGCGAATAAGATTGGTGTTGAGCCTTGCGACTCAATCGCTGACGCTATTTCTGATGTCGATATTGTATTCTCTACAGTAACTTGCTCTGCATGTCTGGATGTAGCGGAAGAGGCAGCCAAACATCTCCATCCTCAGCAGTATTATCTTGATTTCAATTCGATTTCCCCAGGGAAAAAGAGAAAGGTTCGTGATCTAATCAAAGTTAGCGGGGCGCGCTTCGTAGAAGGGTCAGTTATGTCAAATGTGCCGGGGAAGCGACACACAGTACCTATGTTCATCGGTGGAGACGGAGGCGAAGCCTTTGTCCGAATGGTTCAGCCTTATGGTATGGATGTAAAATTTATTCAGGAAGAAGTAGGGCAGGCGTCTGCGTGTAAAATGGTACGCTCCATTACTATGAAAGGTATAGAGGCTCTTTATCTTGAGTGTATGCAGGCCGCTCGACACTTTAATATTGAGGATGAGGTTCTCGACTCCATTATAGAGTCAATGAAAGGTATGAATTGGCGCGAGAAGTGTAATTTTAATATGCCACGCACCATAATCCATGCTCAGCGACGTTCGGATGAAATGGAAAATGTCGCTGAGACGCTTAATGAAATAGGACACACCCCTCGTATGGCAAAGGCGACTGCAGATACTCTTCGTTGGTGTGCATCGCTTGGGTTGCGTGAAAGGTGTAAAAACCGTCTCGCATCCGGGTATACAGAGGTATTAGACCTCATAACTGAAGCGCGTGATAACACACAATAAAGGTTATCTGGAGTTATCGACAAAACGACGCAAGCTCAAAAGCTGCGCCGTTTTGTTACGATTGTGCCAAATTTATATATCTACGCCTGCAGCTTTCGCACCTGCTATACGGCCGAAGACTGAACCATTCATAAGGCCAGTGCCACCCGCATAATTGAAATAAAACAGGCCTCCCACAAGCTCTCCGGCCGCATGTAAACCATCGATTGGCCGCAGGTCGCTATCAAGAACTTGCCCCTGGCTATTAATACGAAGCCCGCCGAAGGTGAATGTAATACCACATGTAATAGCGTAAGCCTCGTAGGGAGGTTTATCGAGTTTGTTGGCCCAGTTTGTTTTTGGAACATCAAGTCCCTTTGTCCCTCGCCCATCAAGAACTGCAGGGTTAAACCGAACGTCCTCCATCACTGCATCGTTAAACTCATTGATAGTCTTAAGGCATTGTGCGGCATCCACACCTTCTAGTTGCTCGACCAAGCCTTCGAGAGTGTCGGATTGAACCTTGGTCATTTGCCGAATACGATACTCATCTCTCAAAAGCTCAGTTACCTTTTGATCGAATATTTGCCAAGCAAATTGGGCTGGCTGATTGAGTATTTCTTTCCCGTACTTCGCGTAAGTATAATTGCGAAAATCTGCCCCCTCATCCACAAACCGTTTACCAGTAGCATTCACCATTATTCCAAGAGGATAGGAATGCTTCTGAAAATTATCTCCAACTGACAAGTCACCAAATTCAGGGGCGTTGAGGTCCCACCCAACAGCATGACCACCAGACCAGTTACCGTACGGCATTGCGCCTATATCTAAAGCCATCTTAATCCCAGCACCCATATTATGGCGGGTGCCGCGAACTTTGACCAGATCCCAACCTGGACCCATGTAGCGAGTGCGCCAATCCGAATTCGCTTCAAATCCACCACACGCAAGCACAACTGATTTCGCCCTGATTTCGGCAACCTTTCCGTCATGCTTTACCTTTACTCCGAAAACTTTTTCGTTGTCATATAGAAGTTCTATTGCTCTATGTTCAAATAAAACAGGGATACCTTTTTTCTGGGACTCCTTATATTGCATCTCCCAAATGCCGTGTCCCCCTCCCCAGAATTCAAGGACCAGCCCCCCCCAGAACTTCATTTTTCCATCAACTTCGAATGCTTGACGCTTATACATGGGCATAAACCTCATTCCATTATCACGAAGCCAATGCATGGTCTCATTTGATCTAGTTACAAGCGTTTCACAAAGTTCTGGGTCTGTACGATATTGTGTAACGCGGAACATATCATCGAAATACTGATCTGTGGTGTAGGTGCCAAAGTCATTTTTTTCTTTTTCTTCGTCAGTAAGATCCACCAGTGCAGCCACATCTTGTAATCCGTTGTGTGCAAAACGGACAGCTCCCGCCGTGTAACGACTATTTCCACCAGCTTCGTCTTCGGTAGCACTCTCTAACATAATAACGCTAGCGCCATGTTCGTGAGCGGAGAAGGCGGCGCACATGGCCGCATTTCCTGCACCGATAATTACAACATCATACTCTTTATCAGTCATATTTCCTCCAAAATTTAACCCGTCGGTGTTCGTTACAAACGAAAAGACGTTGCTTTAGCCTTTATAGCATAAATCAGCGAATACACTATTTCGAGTGTTACTAAAAGGTACTATGCGAATATGCCGCACCATTGAAGCACCACCTTTTTAGTAATTGTACAATCTTTTAGAATTTTTCAAGAGATATGCTGTGGTATAAATTTTACATCGAGCAACCAAATCTTAAGTGTGACCGATGAGGATAAAGGGGTGAAGCTAATTTTGACAAAAAAACCGAATGTATTCACTCAACGAAAAGGGGCTTCATTTTAAAAGTTATTTGTTGTTACTCGGAACTTTGCAAGGCTAACCGGTGAATCAAAGAACCTCAATCCTACATATAATAACGGGGCTAGATACAGGTGGCGCAGAACGTGTGCTTGCTTCGTTGGCGCTTGAAAAAATGCGCGTTGGCGAACACCCGTTGGTAGTGTGCTTGGTCGATGGTGGATCGCAATTTGATAAGCTTCAGACTGCTGGTTGCCGCGTGATCGGTTTGGGCATGCGGCGAGGTCAGCCCAGTATTAAAGCGTTAATGCGTTTGGTACGTCTAATCAGACGTGAAAAACCCCCGGTGATACAAAGCTGGATGTATCATGCTGATTTAGCTGCTTTTCTCGCGGTATGCTTGTCGGGACGGCGTTCATGCACGAAACTTTTTTGGGGTATACGATGCTCAGATATGGATGATAGCCGGTATCGATACCTAAGAGGTGTTTGTTCCTGGCTATCCAAATATCCCGATGGGATAATTGCAAATTCACATTCAGGGCTCAGATTTCATACTGAAGTGCTTGGTTATAGGCCAAAGAGTACAGCTGTTATTCCTAACTTCTTCGACACTGAGCGTTATTGCTTCAGAGTGTCGGCACGTAGTCGTATTCGCAAAGAATTAGGGCTCGATGAGAATGACTTCGTTATTGCTGCGGTTGCTCGAGTTGACGCTATGAAGGATTATCCAAATTTTTTATCAGCACTGGAGAAAGTTGATGGAGTTACCGCACT
Source organism: Pseudomonadota bacterium (assembly GCA_036339585.1). NCBI lineage: Bacteria > Pseudomonadati > Pseudomonadota > Pseudomonadota bacterium. Next base: position 61,638 of record JAYZAS010000012.1, on the reverse strand, counting down.
TGCGATTGGTAAAGGAACAGAGACACTGCCGGTTACGCGAGGGTTGATAGTTCTAGGGGAACGTGATGACATCCCGGACTTATTATCAGCAATTGATGTTCTCGTGTCTGCATCAGCTTTCGGCGAAGGATTTTCAAATGTCATTGGAGAGGCCATGGCCTGTCAGCGTGCTGTGATTGCAACCAATGTTGGTGATGCTGATAGGCTTGTAGGCAGCGCAGGTATCATCGTGCCTCCGTCTTCACCTGTGTTACTGGCAGAAGCAATCGCCAGGCTACAAAATGATGAGAAACTGGCACGGAGTATGGGTCATTTAGGGCGAGAGCGGATTATTGCCGGGTATCGTATAGAGAAGGCCGTGGCTGCTTTTCAGGCAGTCTACGGATGCAGTAACAAAAATGAAGAATGCTAGGAAAATGAACGATAGAAACTGGTGTGTGGATGCTAAAAAACCTACCGGTTTAGTTACAAAATTTGCTTAGCATGAAGTGAGGCGACAGTCGCCATCCACTATTGCAGCCATGCATATGTCGGGTGTGAATGTGATCGTCTGGTTTTTGTAATCAAGAGAAGCGTTACCAGCCTAACATACCTGATTGACGACGAGGATCAGCGGCGCCAAAGAGCCTAGATTTTTGGTCCCGGTAGATAGCGCAGACTGCTCCTGCTGCGCGAGTAAGTGCGGGAAAGTCCTCTACTATATGTCCGCGATTTGCAAGATCATTGCGAACTGTCAGAGGCACTCGACTTTCAATCTTAAGTTTCCCAGGGTCTGATTCATGTGGCTCAAACGAATTGGGGTGACTGTAGGTAGCAAAGCGCGGTGCTTCAATTGCTTCTTGCATGTCCATGCGAAACAGATTGATGTTAAGGAAGGTCTGAGCCATGGCTTGACATTGTACATCGCCACCTGGCGTGCCGAACGGCATAGTAGCTGAACCTCTCTTAATCGCTAAGGCCGGATTGGGTGTCAGTCTAGGACGTTTGCCAGGAGCTATACACGAAGCATGTTCTGGCACGGCCCAGTTTTGTGAACCACGACCAGAAGCTACACAACCGATGCCGGGGATTATAGGCGTCTGACTTGAATTGTCGCTGGGTGTGATTGAAAAAGCATTTCCCTTCTTGTCGACGGCGCAGGCATAAGATGTGTCATATGAATGTTCCACAGGCCCATGCACCGTTGCTGGTGTTGGCCCGCTTCCTTGTCCTTCATAACCAGGAACATTACCGAAAGGCGGCAGTTCAGGAAAAGCAGTTGCCATATCAATCATGTTTCGCCTTGTGGAGACATAGTCTTCAGAGAGCAAATATTCTATGGGTACATCAACAAATCGAGGGTCTCCATAGTAGCGTTCTCGATCAGCGAATGAGAGTTTTATGCATTCCGCGATTGTGTGAATGTAGTCCGCCGTATTGTGACCCATTCCTTTCAAATCAAAGCCGTCTAGTAGAGACATGATCTGTAGCAGTACGGGTCCCTGACACCATGGCTGACATGTGTAAATCTCAAAATCAAAATAGTTACGCGAAATGGGATCCTCAATTTCCACGTAGAATTCTTTCAAATCCTCCGCGGTCATTAAGCCATCATTTTCTTTATGGTACTTAACAATTGCCTGCGCCGGGTCTCCCTCATAGAAAGCTTTGTGAGCAGCAAGAAGCCGTTCCTCTCGGCTGCCTCGTGCTGCACTTTCCTCATCTGCTAGATATTGGAGAGTTTTCGCAAGATCTGCTTGTACGAAGTTATCTCCAATCTCGGGTACTTTGTCATTTGGCAAATATATAGCGGCGCTTTGCGGCCAACGACGAAGATTATCTTGAGTGTTCACCAAAGTGCTATGCATCGTGGGATGCATCGCGAAGCCGTCGCGAGCGTACTTGATCGGTGACTCTGAAACCTCAGCGAAACTCATTGTGCCATATTCTCTGAGTGCTGCGATCCAAGCAGCTGGGGCAGCAGGTATTACGCTCCGCAGTACTCCATGAGGAATCGCTCCACCATTATCAGAAATAAACATGTTTATATCCGTGGATTTTGGCCACCAACCTAATCCACTGATTGACTTTACTTCATCGGTATCAGCAAGATAAAAAATCATGGGGGCTACCCCACCGACATTTACTATATCGCTTTGCAAAACAGCCAGTGCCATGCCAGCCGCTACGCCCGCATCAATCGCGTTACCGCCAGCCTCCAGAATTTCATATCCTGATCGTGCGGCTAAATAATGACCCGCCGAGCACATGTGCCTAGTGCCGAGTTGCGTGGGTTGGAAAGAAACCATTTTTTCCCCTTACTCGCGCATATCGCGCGTTAAGATTTTGGACCAGTATGCACAAAACTTCCTAAAAATGGAACATGAGAAGATAAATACGCTTGTTCGAGCGAGACCATGCTCCGTATCAATCGCTCAGTCGCGACCCCCTGTTTATCCGCGGATAAGTCGTTTGGGTATTTTTTCCTCATACATAGCATAAATCGTATTTGCTATTTAAAAAATTATGTCGCGATCATAAAAATTTGTCTCATTGCCGATCTAAATACGGTTAAAAAAAAGAGACAAGTTATTCGCGGGCATTTGCGTAATTTTAGTGAGAGAGAGGCTGCCAGACGCAGCTGTTTTCTCAAGTAGTGCAATATCTCTCAAACCCCATTCAGGATTTTGATGTTGAAGGTAAACATCGAAATCGCTATTGCTCGGTGCTGTATGCGTGTCATTAATTTTAAATGGGCCATAAATATATAAAAGGCCTTCTGGCTCTAGCAGTTTGCCGGCATGTAGTAAAAGCCCCTCCGTCAGGGCCATGGGGGAAATGTGTAGTACATTTATACAAATCATTGCCGAGAATTTTGCTGCAGGAACGCCATCAGTGATGTTAAGTTGCCAATTAGCGGATAACAGATCAAGCGATCGGGCAGGTCGTAAATTCGGGAGGGCAAGTGTTTTTCGCCAGTCATCGATGCTAGCACGGTGATATGGATTGGGGTCTGTTGGCCAAAAATTTAGCCTGGGAAAGGCTGTTGCAAAGGCTGCCGCATGTTGGCCTAAACCCGAACCGATTTCCAAAACATGGCCAGTGGAGCTCGAAAAGACTGGTCGTAGGGCCTCTGTAATTGGTTTTGTATTCCGGTCTCCGGCAGGTGTGGTGCGGCAATTCATGGATTAAGATGTATACTCAACTAGCGGTTAGAAAAGATAGAAAGACTTCATAAAAAAAATGAAAGAACTTAGCTACAATGATATAAAGTCCTCGATGAAATATTTGTGATTGAACTCATAAGGGGTAGGCCGATGGCAGAAACTGAGGACGTGCTAAGCCCGGAAACGGTGCATCAGAAATTCAAAGAACACGGCGTAACGCATGTAATCTGGTTGCCAGACAGTGAAACCAATTTTCTTTTTACGCTACTTAATGGTGACCCAGATTTGCACATGGTTGGTGTCGGACGTGAGGGAAATGCAGCCGCAGTCGCCGCAGGACTCTACACCGGCGGTGCCAAGCCAGTAGTATTAATACAAAATACCGGCCTTATGGAGTCTGGTGACTCGATACGTGGATGGCTGAAGAGCCTTAAAATTCCATGTGTAATGATGGTAGGCTATCGTGGCTATACTCGGCATGGAGTTACCACTGACACTGCAGCAGATTTTACAGAACCATTTCTTAATGCGTTTCAAATAAAATATTATCTCGTGGAGAGTGATCGTGATGCAGATCGCATTAGTGTTGCTTTCGATGAATGTGAGAAAGTTAATGGCCCAGTTGCTGTGCTGGTTGCTGATGAATTTCACGGTTTCAATAGATAAAAAGGGGTCTTAGACCATGATGGAAACAGCTGATGTTATGAAACTCTTCCTTAAATACAGAGATGATGCAGTAGTATTATCTGGTCGTGGTGGTCGTCATTGGGTGCCTATTACTGACAACGAGAAACTCGATGCGACTATGGGAGATCCTGCAATGGGTGGACACGCGAGCTATGCTTTGGGTATTGCTCTCGCACAGCCGAAGAAAAAAGTTGTCTTATTTGACTCAGATGGAGACATTCATATGTCGATGGGCATGCTTGCTACAATTGCGGAACAAGCCCCTACAAATTTTTATCATTTCATGCTCGATAATGAGATTTATGCCACCACGGGGGGTCAACCTGTACCTAACGCTAAAGTGGTCGATTATTCTGCAATAGCGACAGCTTGCGGCTACCCAAAAGCCCATTCTTATTCCGAACTCTCGGATTTAGAGGTCGGAATGCCAGAAATACTTGCGAAGGAGGGGCCCGTATTCATTCATCTCAAGGTAGCACCAACAATTGAAAATACTCCAATCGGTCAGCGCAAACCATGGAACAACAGGGATAGGGTAAAAGTAGTTCAAGATGTTAGAGGAGAGTTAGTTGGTATCTAATTCGTTGATTTGGATTACAAATCCAATCTACTACAAATATTAAAAATAAATAGAGGAATATGCGATGTCTTCTGATCATATGGGTTTTTATAATATTGAAGATTTGCGCCAGGGTGCAAAACGGCGTCTACCACACGGCATATTTGAATTTATAGACGGTGGTGCGGAGGACGGCATCGGCGTGCAAAACAACCGTGATGCGTATACATCTCTTAAGGTCAAAAACCGAGTATTGATTGATGTCTCACAACGATCTGCTGAAACCGAAATTTTTGGTAAAAAAATCAAAATGCCGTACGGCATTTCGCCTACAGGTGCAGGGGGGCTTGTGTATTATGGTGGCGAGATAGGGCTTGCTAAGGCAGCCGCTAGAATGGGTGTTCCCTGTACTGTTGCAACGAATGCATTATTGCCAATGGAAGAAATTGCTGAGGGGGCCGGCGGAAACCTCTGGTTCCAGCTTTACATGTGGGCGGACAAAGAGATGAGTATGAAATTTCTCGAGCGCGTAAAAGCGACGGGGTTCGAAACGCTCATAGTTACGGTCGATGGGCCAGTTGGCCCCAACCGTGAGTATAATAAGAAGAATGGATTCCACACACCGCTGAAATACACTCCAAAGCTAATTTCTCAGATTCTTGCAAGGCCTGGATGGTGTTATCGAGTTCTTTTGAAACAGTATCTTAAACGTGGTGCATTTAGAAAGGAAAACTATCCGGAAGAAATTGAGAGGAGAGTGACTGTAGCATCCGAGGAGATGAGTGTAGTAAAAACCGACCGTCAGTCCTGGGAAGACATCAGAAAGATCCGAGATATGTGGAAGGGCAATCTTTTAATTAAGGGGCTGCAGAGTGCTGAAGATGCTGTTCTAGCGGCAGATGAAGGGCTCGAGGGTGTAATATTATCCAATCATGGTGGACGCTATGTAGATTGTGCGGCGGCACCATTGCAGGTTCTTCCAGAGACGAAAGCAGCAGTTGGTGATCGAATAAAAATAATCATTGATTCTGGAGCTCGCCGTGGATCAGACCTTGTAAAGGCTATAGCACTTGGGGCTGATATGGTGATGTCCGGTCGACCTACGTTATTCGGGGCTGCTGCAGCTAATGAGGCTGGTGCTTACCGTGCTCTCGAAATTTTTTATGATGAGATGGATCGGGTGATGGCCCAATTGGGTCTCAACACCATTGAAGAGATTGGTCCACAGATTTTCTGGAACCCACCTGAATGGGTACCTAGACCCCAGCTTGGCTTTAGAGCTGCCGCCGAATAAGTAAGTCACTCTCATTAAGAGGCACCCAGAATGCGCAAAGTTTTAGCTTATTGACTGGCTGGCTGAGTAATTGGCACGATTTAGTGCTATGATAGAATTGTTATTACTGAAACGGTGCTGTTACCAAATGGTGCTGATTACTAGGGGATGCTTTTATGACCAACGCTAATTTTGGTGCCTATAATATCGAAGACTTGCGGCAGAGGGCTAAGACGCGCGTTCCGAAAGGTGTGTTTGATTATGTCGATGGTGGAGCTGAAGACGGTATAGCGCTGAAAAATAATCGTGATGCATACAAACAGCTTAAGATTAAAAATCGTGTTTTAGTTGATGTTTCAAAACGCTCAATCGAAACAACAATTTTCGGGAAAAAGGCCGCTATGCCATACGGTATTTCCCCTACTGGCACCGCTGGTCTTATGTCCTTTGGTGGTGAAGCGGGTGTTGCCATTGCAGCTACAAAGATGGGAGTTCCATGTACTGTCGCCTTAAATGCTCAGACGGCGATGGAGGAAATATGGGATGTGGCTGGTGATGGAAATCTCTGGTTTCAGGTTTATATGTGGCCGGATAATGATCTGAGTATGAAGCAAATAAATCGTATAAAATCGGTAGGCTTTGAGACCTTAATAATTACTGTTGATGGGCCAGTGGGTTCTAACCGTGAATATAATAAGAGAAATGGTTTCTCGATGCCGCTTAAATATTCTCCAACATTATTTGCCCAACTTCTCGCCCGACCCGGATGGCTCATCCGGGTATTGGGCCAGCACTATCTTAAGCGGGGTGCTCCAACTATGGTTAATTACCCTGAAGAACTTATCAGTCGTATCACCGATCCGATGCTCAAGCATATGCATACAAAAACTGATAACCTCACTTGGGAGCATGTTAAGAGAATTCGTGACAACTGGCCGGGCAATCTTTTGATCAAGGGGCTTCACAGCGCTGAAGATGCATTAATAGCGAAAGAAAGGGGGCTCGATGGTGTAATTCTTTCTAATCATGGTGGTCGCTATGTGGACTGTGCGCCGGCACCTCTTCAACTTTTACCGGAGACGAGGGCTGCGGTGGGTAATGACTTTACTGTGATTATAGATAGCGGTGCTCGTCGTGGCTCAGATCTTGTTAAGGCGGTGGCTTTGGGAGCCGACCTTGTAATGTCTGGCCGACCAACGCTATGGGGCGCTGCAGTTGCCGGAGCAGAAGGCTCCTTTCGAGCGCTTGAAATATTCTACGACGAAATGGACCGTGTTATGGCGCAGTTAGGGCTTAATTCCATATCCGAGATTGGCCCTGAGATTTTCTGGAACCCGCCAGATTGGGTGCCGCAGCGGCGGCAGATGCTTCGGGCAGCAGCAGAATAGCGTTGAAGGAAAATATCAACGATCTGATTGGTTTCCGCAAACCATAATTTGGCATCTATCACAGGCTATATTTTGGCAATTATACGCCTATCTTTTTAAATAAGAGCGCAATTGTTAATGACTAATTTCGTTGCATATAATATCGAAGATCTGCGTCAAATAGCGAAACGGAAACTTCCTCGAGGTCTGTTCGAGTATATTGATTTAGGCGCAGAAGATTATATTGCATTGATGAATAATCGTACGGTTTACGAGGAACTTAAACTTAAAAACCGTGTTTTGATTGATGTATCAGAGCGTTCGTGTGGCACTAAAATTTTTGGTACTGACCTAAAACTGCCATTTGGCATTTCACCAACCGCTTCAGCTGGGATTACATGGTTTGGTGGCGAGATTCTACTTGCAAAAGCAGCACAACGAATGGGCGTTATATGTACTGCGGCCACCAGCGCCGTAACGCCGCTTGATGAGATTTATGAGGCTGCTGGGGGCGAGCACCTTTGGTTTCAACTCTACATGTGGAATGACAAAGAACTTCGATCAAGGTTTGTCGAGCGTATCAGGGACGTTGGCTATAAAACTTTGGTAGTTACTGTAGACGGGCCGGTTGGGGCTAATCGGGAGCATAATAACCGGAATGGATATTCGATGCCACTCCGATACAGCTCTCGTATGGCAGGTGACGTCTTAGCGAAGCCTGGATGGATCTTCAGAGTGTTGTTGAGGCAGTATTTGCGGAGGGGGGCATTTAAAAAGGAGAATTATCCGCCTGAATTAGGAAAAAAACTATCGGATATAAGTGTTAAGCAGGGTCAGAGCCATACCAAGCCTGATAGTCAGTGTTGGGACGATATAAAACGCATTCAAGATATATGGCCGGGAAATTTGCTGATTAAGGGTCTCTATAGTGCAGAGGATGCGGTGCGTGCAGCTGAACACGGGCTCCATGGCGTCATCCTCTCCAATCATGGTGGCCGTTACGTAGATAATGCGGCATCTCCTTTACAGATCACGGCTGCAACCCGAGCAGCGGTTGGGAAGAATTTCATGATTGCCATTGATTCTGGGCCGAGGCGCGGTTCTGACATAATAAAAGCTATTGCTTGTGGAGCAGATTTAGTGATGTCAGGACGTCCAACTCTCTATGGTTGCGCAGTAGCAGGCGAGGATGGTGCCTATAGAGCGCTAGAAATTTTTTATGAGGAAATGGACCGCACAATGGCGCAACTAGGCTTGAACGGTATTCCGGATATTGGTCCTCAAATATTTTGGAATCCCCCAAATTGGGCATTACCGCCAAATTAGGGAGCCTAAAGGCGGGGAGACTGCACTCATTTAAAGAAAGTTCTACACGACCTCAGTATCATGGCCTCTGGTTTATTGTTGGCAGGTCGTGATAGGTCAGTAACCACGAGATGGATCAACAATGTTCTGGAGTTTCTCATTATTGGTCCACCGCCGCAGATTATCACAGAATAATTCGGTTATCGCGTCTTCCCAATTTACGGCGTCACCAGCGGTGTGAGGAGTGATTATTACATTTTTGGTAGTCCAAAGGGGATTGTTAGACGGCAACGGTTCATCAGCGAAGACATCAAGAGTTGCCCCAGACAGCTTCCCACTTTTAAGCGCCTCTAATAGTGCACATTCGTCTATAACATGACCTCTACCCGTATTAATAAGATAGGCGCCATTTTTTATGGAACAAAAAATATTGTTGTTAAAAAACCCCCGTGTTTCTTCAGTTAGTGGCAGCACATTCAAAATAAAATCTGCCTGACCCAAGGCGTTTTGCAGCTTGCAGTTGCTAATTACCTCCTCAGCATAGGGGCATGGAGACGGACGTTTGCGTACCCCAATAACCTTCAGCCCAATAGCTTGTGCTACACGGCCCACCTCTCTTCCAATTCGTCCATATCCTACGATGACCAGAGTTTGTCCGACGACCGACTGGAGTAATTTTTTATCCCATTTTTTTTGTGACTGACGCTCTGCCATTCGGGGAAAACCTAGTTTCTGATTTAGAATTGACCAGATCGTATATTGGGCCATTATTTCAGCATGGATACCAGATGCATTGGTGACTGTTACGATGGTTGGATCCCATGGCGTCCAATGGTCAACGCCTGCTCCAGATGCCTGTATCCATTTTACGCTCTCACAATTGAGCACTGCTGAACGGGGAAATTGACCTTCCTCTCCTGTTTTAAACGCGAAGAAGACTTCTGGTTTTTCCGTCTTAAGTGATTGGGGAACATCAAAATAATTATCAATTAATGTGAGAGGCAAGTTTGGAAAGTGTGTTTTGATATTTTGAGCAAGTGATTCAGGATTTTTATGCAAAAGTAGGGTTTTAGGTAGTTCCTTTTTCATATGGAGGGTGCCTTCTTTATTTTTAAATTACGAAGCTTGTGGCGTAAGGCGAGAGTGCTCGCAAGTCCTGCTACCGCCATGACAGAAAGCAAGCCAAAGAAATAACGAAACCCATCGATTCCTTTAAAATAATCCAGAAAAAGGCCTGCGATAATATGGGAAAAAATGTCTGGGGTGTAGGCTAGCGTTGACACAATACCCACAGTAATACCGGTAAGAATCACCGGTATTTTACATTCCTCCATTAACGCGAAATAGATCGCTCTGAGAGCAAAAACCATTATCGAGATGACTGCCACTTGTGAAAAAAGAAATTGATATGTGCTAGTGTTTGAAGGTGCGAACAACAACGTGCCGTAAAGCACAATTAACACAAGAAATCCGATTGCTATTCCACGACTTATTCCGATCCGATCGGCTACTATCCCGGCTGCTATTGCTGCCGCCGGGCGCAACCAGTCGCGAAATACTCCTAGTTGAGCTCCAAATAGTTTCGTTTCCCCTAAGCCTCTTTCGACGTATGCCGGAAAATAATATGAACCCGTATAGATGAAGTAGGCAAAAAAAATAATAACGGCTAGCAACCATACTTCTGGAATTCTAGCAGTTTTTTTAATTAAATTTGCTGTATCTCTGGTTCTGTCGTTAGTTCTTGTTGTATTTGTTTCATCTCTTGCGAATATGAGCCAGACTGCAAGCCCTGCCAAGATTGGTGTAATCGAATAAACCCATACGACGGAGTTTAGTCCTGCATGTGGGTCCGCATTGCCATCTGAAAATGCGAATGCTGCAGTGGCTGCCGTTACTATCAAAGCGGCGACAATGCCACGACCACCCTCAAGCAGTCCAAAACTTGTGCCTTGTGTCTCCGGTGTTCCCCATATGCGTGTTGCCTTCAGTAAAGCGGCCCAAAATGTCAGGATAGAGGTTATACCCCAAAAAGCATGTAATATGAGCAATTGTGTGAAACTAGGAATGGTAAGGATAAAAAAACCACCTAACCCAGTAGCGATAAGAGATGTGCTCAATAGAGTTCGAATTGAAAAACGGTCAGCGAGCCAGCCACCTGGGAAATAGCAGGCGAGCGCCAGTATGCCGAACATAGAGCTGAGGAATCCGAGCTCAGTACTCGATATTGTGAAAACTTCTTCAATTGAAGTTTGAAATGTTTTTCGCATGTAGGGCAATAAGAATATGGACTCACCTGCAAGCATCAAGCAGCCCATCGTCAGCCATCTGCGGATTGAGTTAGTCATGTAGGGAGTTTATTCTTCGATGTTTCTACTTGGTCGTCGGTCAAGAAACGTGTGTTAAGAGTCTTTAGCATTAGGATCCGGAGACAATAGTAACTGGCATGAAAAATCGACAACAATATACGCAGAAATCGAAAAGTTTTTTACCATGAAGATTAAATAGAGGATATTATGAAACGGTAATTTAATCAATTCGTCATGGAACCTACTAAGTAAGTTGTCTAACGGAATGTAAGGAGGTTGGATGCATCCTATGGCTAGTGACTCAGTTGTGCGTATGCTTTTATTTGTAACTCTTATGCTTTTGCCCGTCTCTGTGGGCGCTGAGACTTGGAGAAGCGATTGGGGACCTGTTACCGTCAAAGCTGACGGTTCGACTTTCGTAGGTAGGTACAATAATCCTGTGGGAGGTATCGTAGTTATGCAACATAGGGGTAGTGGAAATTACTCTGGATATTGGGCAAGAGCTTGCACCAGCAAAAAACGTTATCAGATTCCTGCGCCGCTTTTTTCAGCTGAAGGCAGCTGCCGTGAACGGCGGAAAAATGCCTATGGAAAAATGACGAACTGTTGGGGGTTAATATCCGGAGCAGTAAATAGTAGTAACACGAGATTTCAGGGGACTTTTATGACCTGTAATGGTAAGCGGCTCGGGCAATGGCGAGGTTGGCGATAAATCCAATATTTTAATTGTTATAGCGTTGCCGTTCTGACAACTTTTGAGGAATCCTGCAAAAAAGCCATATTTCGGCAGATTTCTATTAAGGCTTCTGTTTTTTCTTTACCCAAAATTGGCTGGCAGAGATCCCTAGTTTTGTTATCTAGTGCACTATCTCCAAGTGGATTTTCCAGACTGCCCAATACTTTTTTTATCTCTTTAGATAGTGAGCGCCCATCTTTGGTTGTAATGTGAATTACCATTGCGCTTGCAGCGATGGATGTATCAACCTTAGCATGCACCTTGTCTCTTAGTGCCCGCGTCAATGGATCGTTAACAGCGCTGTTGGAAAATTCTTTCTCGCCACCCTTGCCGTGTTGGAGCGCAACTGCACAAGCATGATGGATGCTGAATTTGCCCTCTAAGCCTGTTTTTGGACTCTTCTTTCCAGTAAGTTCAAGAACTAATGGATTTACTCTTAGATCAACCCGTTCGATCTCATTTGGTAAGAGATTGTGCTCATTCCTTAATTGTACACAACCGTCTATACCGGGATGCACAACAACACCGCATGCATATGGCTTATAGCTATTATCCATAATCAAGAATTTTTTTCCAAGTTCATTGGTTGCAAGGCTAAGGTTGTGTTTGCTCGAAGTTACATTTGCCCAACCTCGTTTTGCTTCTATCCCTTGTTCCGAGCTTGTAAAACCATTCTTGGCAAGCATTGCCGACATTAATCCATTTTTTGCCGCATTACCGATATGAAAGCTTTTGCACATTGAGCCAAACATTTCACGCATTCCGGAGCTTTGTGTCGCTGCCAGTCCGAACGCCCAACGTGTCTGTTTTTCAGAATTTTGAAGCAAGCGACTAGCTGCGGCCGCGGCGCCAAAAATACCGGCAGTGCTAGAAATGTGCCAACCAATATCGTAATGATCTGGCGATACTGCCAAGCCGAGCCGGCATGTAATATCAACTCCAAGAATCAAGGAGTGTATCAATTCCCTCCCATCTATCCTTTTATTTTCAATAAGTGGCATTACTGCCGATAGGACAGGGCCAGCAGGATGAATGGCAGTCGCCAGGTGTGTATCATCAAAATCAAAAACATGACTAGAAATACCATTTGCTAATGCAGCATTCAGTGCATCCGTCCTTTCAGCTCGGCCGAAAATAGACGCATTTCTGTTCGCTGCCGGCATAGTCTGAAGTATTATGTCTACTGATTGGTGCCTGCACCCACCGACAGCTACGGCTACCCAATTTAAAAGTGTGCGGTGTGCTTCGTTGATAACTTCATCGGGTATATCTTCCAGACGTGCTTCGATTACGTGTTCGGCAAGAGCCGCTGTGGTTAGTTTATTATTCATAGTGGTGAATATTTGTTATTTCCGTACTACCGTTGTTTACCAGTGTTGGTTTTTTATTAAAGCTGTATCTTTTATAATCCGAAAAAACATTCGTCGTTTTTCATCCGATTTCTTATGCGGGAATATGCGCAAAGATTTAAGATTGAAAAGTCAGATTAATCATCCAGTTGAACCCGGTTTACTTTTCTATATGCTTTGAGAATGTATTTTTAAGCGTAGGAAAGAAAGTCGTCTTTCGTCACGTTTAAATTAATTACTATCTTTATTGGCTATTCTCAATCCCTGACGTTGTATTGGTTTCAAAGGGAAAATACATTGAAAGTCCCAAATTTAATTACACAATTGTGCATTTTTTGTCTTGATCCCCATTCATCATTTACAAACAATATAAAAAAATTAGGCGACCGTATTTCTCGAGATGGTAAGCTATTTTTAAAAGAACTCGAGCTTCTGAAAAAGTACACAATAGGGGGAGAATTGAGATGCCGAGGATTGCAATAATTTCAATAATGTTGGAGGTAAATTCTTTTTCGCCCGTAACGAAAGAGGAAGATTTTCGAAATTCTTGCTATTTGGTTGGCGAAGAAATACTTGAGGAAGCAGCAAAGGCTGCACCAATCCTCGCTCGGGAAATCAAGCCCTTCATTCAGGCAATGGATGAAAGTGGTGATTGGACCCCAGTGCCGACTGTTTGCACTTACTACGAACCATGGGGGCCGATTGAAGAGGGCTTCTTTAAACGGTATCTTGCGGAGGTCCGATCAATACTAGAAGATGAAAAGCCGTTAGACGGTATTTATATTTGTAATCATGGTGCCATGGCGGCCACCCATGACGAGGACCCAGATGGTGAACTATATGAAATGGTACGCCAAGTGGTCGGGCCTGATATCCCTATAGTCGTAACGGTGGATCTTCATGCAAATATTTCCGAACGCATGATGGATAATGCTGATATTATTATCTCCTATAAGACTAATCCGCATGTCGATCAGCCAGAAAGAGCATTCGAAGCAGCGCATATTTTACGTCGGATGTTAACTGGTGAGCGGTTCTCGAAGAGTCTGCTGCGTTTGCCAATTACGCCACCTTCAGTAAGGCTCTTAACGGGCTCAGAGGGTACTTATGCTGATGCTATCAGAGAAGCGCGAGAAGCAGAGCAGGAAAATGATGGACTAGTAAGCGTATCAGTTGTGGGTTCATTCTCATTTGCAGATTTGTCAAAATGCGGGCTGACCATAATCGCTTATGGTCAAGAGGAAGCAGCGAATGATATCACAAATAAGCTCGCCAGAGATATTTGGGCAAAACGGGACGACTTTCGAGTTGAGTTGACATCTATCGATGAAGCTATTGAAGGAGCTGTAGCCGCCGGTCATTCGGGAGGTACAAAAAAGATTTGTTTAGCTGATGTTGCTGATAACCCCGGTGGCGGAGGCTGTGGCAATACAACAGGTTTACTTTTACCTCTAATAGAATCTGGTGCTGAAAACGTCTGTTTTGGTTTATTTTCAGATCCGGATGTTGCCGCAGAAGCGCATGAGAGGGGGGTGGGTGCTGTATTCGAAGCGGTTTTCAACCGAAAGCCAGCCTATGAATTTACACAAACTTTCGCTAAAGAAGTCGAGGTCTTGCATTTATCGAATGGTTTTGTTGCGGGTCGTCGAGGCTGCCGAGCTGGACGAACAATGAAATTGGGTTTGAGTGCAGCACTGAAGATAGGAGGAATTACTTTGCTCGTAATAAGCAGGCGTATGCAAATGTATGATCCGGCTTTGATCGAAGAGTTTGACCTTGATATCGCCTCATTTTCAACGGTTGCACTTAAATCACGGGGGCATTTTCGTGCAGGATTTGATATATTTTTTGACGAGGATGAAATCTTTGAGGTTGATGCCCCGGGTCTCACGACACCTGTGCTTACACGTTTCGATTGGAAAGGCTTGCCTCGGCCGTGTTATCCCATTGACGAAGACACAACATGGGATCCATTAATTAAATAATGGACTGAATACCCATGTATATGACAGTTTTGAGCTTGTTATTTTTTCTTTTTACGCTTTGACTTACGAGCGCAATATTCTTGGAAACGGTCGGCTAATGCACGCGAAGCATTAGTCAATACGGCCATGTCGGAACCGACTGCAACAAAATTAAAACCCCAATCGATCATTTGTTTTGCTTGAGTTTCATCTCCAGTAAGATACCCGGCCGGTTTGCCTGCTTTTTTACAAGCATTGACGGCCTTTCGTATCATTTTTTGCACGTCTTTTTGGTATGGGTTACCAATATGGCCCATTGAGGCAGAAAGGTCTGATGGGCCCACGAAAATTCCATCCACACCCTTAACTTTACAAATTTCTGGTATGTTTTGCACAGCTTCAACTGTCTCGCATTGAACTATCACGCAAATTTCTTGGTGCGCCTTTAGATAATAATCAGGCGTTGCGCCATAATTATTCATTCGCGCTAAACTCATAACACCTCGAATGCCATCGTTTTGTGGATACCTTGTCGCTGCAACTGCTTGCGCTGCCTCATCCGCATTCTGGATCATTGGAAAAAGAATAGTCTGTGCGCCTATGTCGAGTACTCGTTTAACTATAACCGGTTCATTCCACGGTACGCGCACCATTGGCTCAGCGTGTCCCTGCTGGGCAACTTGCAACTGTGTAAGAACATCCCCAAGTTCGTTTGGAGAATGTTCCATATCGATCACGGTCCAGTCAAATGCCGCAACTTGTGTGAGCATTTCAGCTACCAGTGTGGAACGCAGGCCCGACCATAGCCCGATTTGAAAATCACCGCGGCGGATGGCAGCCTTAAATCTATTTTTCCGAAGCTTCATTTGTTTTCCTTCCTTGTTCTTAGTGATGTAATTCGGGTTCAGGTATTGGATCGGTAGATTGCAAGAAGTCGAAGTCACAGCCTTTATCTGCTTGTTGAATGTGTTGTGAATACATCCAACCATAACCACGGAGATAATGAGGTTTTGGAGGCTTCCACTTAGCGCGACGTTCCGCTAATTCCTTTTCGCTCACCTCCATGTTTAGAGATCGCCCAAAAATATCCAATGTGATCAAATCTCCACTTTCCACTAATGCGAGATTTCCTCCGATGAAAGACTCTGGCGCTACGTGTAAAACACAAGTGCCGTATGAAGTGCCACTCATCCGCGCGTCAGATATGCGGACTATATCGCGCACACCTGCTTGCAATAACTTTTTTGGAATTGGCAGCATGCCCCACTCAGGCATGCCCGGACCACCGACTGGCCCTGCATTTTTCATGACTATAACGCTTTCAGGAGTTACTTTGAGGTTTGGGTCATCAATTCGTTTTAACAGGTCTGGATGGCTTTCAAAGACTACAGCGGGCCCCGTGTGTTGATGAAATTTGGGATCGGCAGCGGTATGTTTGATTACAGCTCCATCCGGGCATAAGTTACCTTTAAGCACGACTAATCCGCCCTCTTTTGACATAGGATTTTCACGACAACGTATAACTTCATCATTATAAACTTTGGCACCTTTTATATTTTCTCCCAAAGTTTTGCCATTTACCGTTAAGGCATCAGTGTGCAAGAGTTCTTTAATTCGATTTAGTAAACCGAGAAGCCCTCCAGAATAATAAAAGTCTTCCATTAGGAATTTACCTGAAGGCTGAATATCAGCGAGTACAGGTGTTATTCGAGAAAGTTCATCAAATTTTTCGAGACCTACACCGAGCCCCAATCTATGCCCGATTGCAAGTAAATGTATGGCGGCATTGGTTGATCCGCCAAGCGCCATAACCGTGGTTATGGCATTTTCCAAGCTTTCCACAGTAATTAATTTTTTTGGACACATATCCTCCCACACCATGTCAACAATACGTTTGCCGCAAGAAGCCGACATTCTGGCGTGATTAGAGTCTGCTGCTGGTATTGAGGCCGCGCCAGGTAGCGTCATGCCAAGAGCCTCTGCGGCTGAGGTCATAGTTGAAGCTGTTCCCATTGTCATACAATGCCCCGGGGATCGGGCTATTCCGTCTTCAGCTTCATACCACTCCTCTTCTGTAATGGTTCCAGCTCGAAGTTCATCCCAAAACCGCCAACTATCGGTGCCACTTCCTAGGAATTGACTTCGATAATTTCCTCTCAGCATTGGCCCTGCCGGTAAATAGATAGCTGGTATATTCATACTTGCTGCTGCCATGAGAAGAGCTGGCGTAGTTTTATCACATCCACCCATTAGAACGGCACCATCAATTGGGTGCGAACGCAGAAGTTCCTCTGCTTCCATAGCTAACATATTGCGATATAGCATGGTGGATGGTTTAACAAATGGTTCAGACAAACTCATCGCTGGCAGCTCAACCGGGAAGCCTCCTGCTTGCCATATGCCGCGTTTAACATCATCAATACGGTACTTAAAGTGTTGGTGGCATTGGTTGATATCAGACCAGGTGTTTATTATTGCAATCGCTGGCTTATCATTGAATTCGTCTGCGCTGTAACCCATCTGCTTTG
Source organism: Pseudomonadota bacterium (assembly GCA_036339585.1). Taxonomy (NCBI): domain Bacteria; kingdom Pseudomonadati; phylum Pseudomonadota; species Pseudomonadota bacterium. Next base: position 44,418 of record JAYZAS010000012.1, on the reverse strand, counting down.
ATCGCGAACGGTGAGTAAATGAACTCAAGGTAATTCCTTTGTACCATCGTTGTGAGCGCAACTGTTCAGGCGTTATTCGTTTTTTTGCCATTATTTTTCTCCCCGGTTTGAACCTACGGTAAGCGGCAAGGACTTGTATTGCAATGGCTTATGGTTGAGATTGCATTGTATTTTTCTGCTTAACAATGGTGGAACTCAAACGGAAACATTGAAAAGGGATTGAGTTTAATGACTGGCATGGTTCAAGACAAGGTAGTCGTCGTAACAGGAGCGGGGCGGGGAATAGGGCGCGGTTTTGCATTGTTGATGGCGGCCGAAGGCGCGCGTGTTGTGGTGAATGATATTGGGGCGGGAGTTGATGGTGAGGGTGTCGATAGTAGTCCTGCAGATGAAGTGGCAAATCTAATTATAGAAAAGGGGGGCGAGGCAGTTGTTTGTTGCGATAGCGTAGACAGCGCCAAGGGAGGTGAACGTATTATCGAGGCGGCACTGGATAATTTTGGTCAAATAGATGCAGTTGTGAATAACGCGGGTATATTACGCGATACTATTTTTCACAAGATGACGGAAGAAGAGTGGTCCTCAGTTATCGGCGTTCACTTAAATGGCACCTTTTTTGTGAGCCGCGCCGCTGCCCCACACTTCAGAAAGCAAAGTTCCGGCTGTTTTGTTCATATGACCTCTACTTCCGGTCTCATAGGCAATGTTGGGCAGGCGAATTATTCTGCAGCCAAAATGGGTATATTAGGGCTTTCGAAGTCCATAGCTCTGGATATGGCCAGATATCAAGTACGGTCGAATTGTATCTCCCCGTTTGCATGGAGCCGGATGATTGGTTCAATCCCTACTAATACCCCAGAGCAATCGGAAAGGGTCGAAAAGCTAAAGCAAATGACGCCGGAAAAAATTGCACCAATGGCAGTTTATTTATGCAGTAAAAAAGCTGATGAGGCCAAGGTGACCGGTCAAATTTTTGGCGTACGTAACAATGAAATTTTCTTGTTTAGCCAGAATAGACCACTCCGCTCCGTTCAGCGCAGTGAGGGGTGGACCCCTGAGCTTATTTCCCAACATGCTATTCCTACTTTTAGCTCGCACTTTTACGAGCTTTCAGTTTCTGCCGAGGTATTCAGCTGGGATCCTGCATAAAAAATAAATTGGAATATTAATGGGTGGGCTGGTCGAATTTTTCGTAAGACCCAGTTTGTCTCGGCCAAGTGGTCGATCTTCTTTGATTTGATTATTTGCACTTTTGTGTGGGTATGGACATATTGAGGAGAATAGGCACTGGTTCTTGCTCATAAAAAGAAAAGGGGGATTTTGTGGCAGATCAAATGGCAGAAAAAGATTTCGGTGGTAACCTTGACGCCTTAATGGTCGATAAGAAAGACAACGTAGCAGTTTGTTTGCATGATGTTGGGAATGGCACACAGGCGTCGGTTCGACTTGGCAAAGACAATATAAGCATTACCTCCAAAGACGATATCCCAAGAGGCCATAAGATCGCTATGCGGGATATCATAAAAGGCGAAAAGATAATTAAATACGGGGAAGTTATTGGACAAGCCACGCTAGATATTTCAAAAGGTCAACATGTCCACGTTCACAACGTCACCGACTGAATAGACGGCAAGGGAGCATATACATGGGTAAAAATGAGTCATTTTTTGGTTTTGAGCGGGATAATGGCAGTGCAGGTGTGCGTAATCGTGTTGGCATAATTTCATTGATGGATAATTCCAACGGGCTGGCATTAAAAATTCACAATAATGTCCGTGAAACCGACTTGGTCACCGATCTTTTCGGAAGAAAAATGATTGGCAGAAATCATGAAATGCGTATGAAAGCCATTCATGGTATGGCAATGAACCCTAATATTTGTGCTGTGGTATTAGTAAGTCTACACAAGCCCTCCACCGATGCTTTTGCTGGCCCAATTGCTGATGCGGGTAAGGATGTGGAATGCATCGCTTTTCAAGAGTATGGAAGCACATTTCGCACAATAGAGGCGGGGACTGTAGCGGCGGCAAAGCTTGTTCGAAAACATTCAACACAGCATCGAGTTGAATTACCTCTTTCTAAGCTAATTTTTGGTTCGGAATGTGGCGGGTCAGATTTTTCAAGCGGACTTTCCGGCAATCCAGCGCTTGGCCACGCCGCGGATATGTTGATGGATGCTGGCGGTACGGTGGTGCTTTCCGAAACAGCAGAAATTATGGGTGCTGAGCATCTACTTGCTGAACGCTCGGTGAACCAAAGCGTTGCAGCTGCAATCGTCCAATCAATTGCTGACATGGAAGAGATGTCAAGAATGGGGGGCGTTGAGGATATACGCAAGACTAATCCCTCGGCTGATAACATCAATGGAGGACTGACTACTCTTGCTGAAAAAGCCCTAGGCGCGGTCAAGAAAGCGGGCACAAAAACTCTACAAGGTGTTGTCGATTACTGTGATCCGGTAGTCCCCAATCCCCCAGGCTTCTACTTCATGAGCACGCCAGCACCTGCCTGTGAGTCGATGACCGGCTTCGCCGCAGGAGGGTGTCAAATCATAGGTTTCAACACCGGGCTTGGCCAGCCATCATCGCATCCCTTCACCCCGACGATAAAAGTTAGCGGTAACCCTTTGACTGCAGAACGTGGATTTGATGATCTTGACGTAGATGTTAGCGATATAATGCGAGGGCAGATGTCAATTGAGGAGGGCGGAGAGAAAATCTTCAACGAACTGATGTCAGTGGCCAATGGTAGGCGCACATTTACTGAATTATTCGATACTGGCCAGTCGACTATTGGCGTTGCAGGTGCGAGTTTCTGATTGGATAGGTCTAAAAAGTTCCAGTCGGGAAAAATGGAAAATCTAAGTTTTGTCCATGATAAAGCGTAACGTCCAAATAACTTTCATCGAGGTTTGTTGCTCGTGTTACAAAAACCTTGGTGCTTGAAAATCGACGATCTCCGGGCAATTTGTCGTTATATCTGGACTGATTGAAAGTGAATATCTAGTCGAAAGTTGGCTAAAAGGGACGGCTGCCAGCAATTTGTGTCCGGTGCATGACACGTCTTTGGTTTTTATCAAATGGATCACGGCGATGCATTACGCATCTGTTATCCCACAGCAGAAGATCGCCTACAGCCCATTGATGACACCAAGCATATTTCTTTTGTGAGGCATGTGCCCAGAGACGGTCGAGAAGATACTCACTTTTTTCATAAGATAGACCCGGTATGTAACTGTAGGGTCGGCGACCTAGGAATAGAGTTTTGCGCTTGGTCTCAGGGTGGGTACGAATTATCGGGTGATGTGGCCCAGGCGTCTTTGTAGGATCTTTTTGATCCAGAAAGCCTGGACGTAAAATGCCAGCACTGTTGCGGCTTTCATCATGCACAGCGCACTTATCATCGATTTCCTTTAACATCTCATCAGAAAGATCATCATAGGCCAGATACATGTTGCTGACGCAAGTATCGCCGCCATCAGGTGGTATTTCTCGAGAATAAAGCGCGCTTCCTGATGGTGGGATCGGCTTGTAGGACATGTCAGTGTGCCACATGGCTTCTGAGTTTCCGAGACTGTGATCAAGCCGTTTGTCATCCATATCGACATTCATCACCTCTATAATCTCAGGATATTTCTCGGTAAGGGGGGTAAACGATGTCCGATTGGGGCTTTGTGGTGTGCCAAAATATGAGGTGAACGCGATATGCTGTTCCGGCGTCAGGTCTTGTTGCCGGAATAGCAGAACCAGATGGGTATGCCAAGCCTGAATGAGGCTTACGATTATCTCAGCTGAGAGTTCTTTGGAAATATCAATATTCCGTATTTCAGCGCCTATAACGGTTGAGCATGGCACGACCTTAAGGTCACCTAATTTATAAGGGCGGGTAGAAACATCACTGTCGGGCATAGCAAATCCATCAAGTTATCAAGACTATTGTATTATTGCTCGATCATCATTACTCCACAAGCTGTTGTGGAGAGCAATATACAATGACCCTCAGACGAGGCAGGCTTTGGCCTAAATATCCGAAAGTAGGTGAATTACATGGAAAAACAATCAAACCATATCGATGCCCAAACTCTGAAGTCATATTTTCATGATGGAGGCGAAGTCGCGTTGTTAGATGCACGTGAGGAAGTACCGTTTGATAGCCGGCACATATTCATGGCCTCCTGTGTGCCAATTGGCAGACTTGAGTGTCTAGTGGATACTTTGGTGCCACGACGAAGTGTGCGTGTGGTTTGGTGTGATGATGGAGAGGGGTATGCACAATTAGCCGCTGAACGAATGTTAGCTCTAGGTTGGTCAGATATTCAAGTTCTGAACGAAGGATTATCGGGGTGGGAAAAAGCGGGCTATCGGATTTACAGCGGAATGCATGTTCCCAGCAAAGCGTTTGCAGAACTAATAGAATGCGATGTTGGGACACCGCATATCTCTGCTGATGAATTGAAGACGATGCTCGACAATAAGTCAGATGTGGTTCTTCTTGATACACGTACCTTTGAGGAATATCACGGAAATAGCATCCCAAATGCAATAAGTGCTCCAGGTGCTGAGCTTGTTTATCGGTTTAAGGACATGGTTCCTTCATCAGAAACCAAGGTTGTCATCAACTGCGGCGGGCGTACGAGAAGTATTATAGGTGCCGAAGCTTTGCGTGTCGCAGGTTACCCGAATGATGTCGTCTCACTTGCTAATGGAACGCAGGGGTGGCACCTCGCTGGCTATGACATAATCGATGGTGCGACTAGAGCTGCTCCGGAAGTATCGGCTAACGGTCTGGCAGGTGCGAAAGATGCAGCTAAACGGGTCGCAAAACAAGCAGGTATAAGGGAAATAGATCTGGCAACTCTTTCGAATTGGCGGAAAGAAAATGAAATAAGAACACTCTACTTATTTGATGTAAGGACCGCGAAAGAATTTGAAGCAGGGCATCTGAAAGGGGCTAAGCATATAGCGGGCGGGCAACTTGTTCAGGAAACAGACCGACATTGTGCAACTTGGGGCGCAAGAGTGGTGCTCATTGATGATACATCTGTGCGAGCTACGTTTACGGCTTATTGGATGAAACAAATGGGCTGGGATGTGGCAACGTTTTCAACAGATGGAAAAGACATCGAAATAGAGACAGGCATATGGTCTTCAAATATACTTGGGTTAGAAGACGCTGAAGTTGATATGATTTCAGTTGCTGAACTGAGGAGCTCAATGGACGCAGGGGCTGTTCAAGTAGTGGACCTTGCTATGAGCAAAGAGTATCTCAATGGGCATATTCCGGGCGCCGCGTTTGCCCTAAGGAGTCAGTTTCCACGTGTAATTGGCGACTTGAGCAATTCTGGCACTCTGGTTCTCACGTCCCCTGACGGTAAGCTAGCGCGGTTAGCCACCGCGCAACTTACACCACCTGCGAAGGCGCTTGCGGGTGGAACCAATGCATGGGTATCTGCTGGCTTTAAAGTGGAAGCTGGGCCTGAAAGAATGTTGAGTGAAGCTCTTGATATTCGTTTGAAGGCCCGGGAGGAGGAGGTGAATAAAGAAGAGGCCATGAAGGCATATTTGAATTGGGAAATTGATTTGGCAGAACAAATGAGAACAGAAGACGATCAACGCTATGACATCATACGTAGATAGTGCGCACAGGGGTTTTTGGTATCATTGTCTGTGGGTTACAGTCTCCAACGTTTTCAGAAACACTGAGCAAATTGTGCGTCTTTGGTTGGGATGGTAGTGTGTTTTAAGAGGCACCGTCTCAAAATGACCCGTATAGGAAAATAATATGACTGATGGCCCTATCATTGAACGAATTGAATTTATTGCCTTCGAAATAAATATCGAGAATATGTCTTCTGATCCAGCTGGGTTTGGGGTGTCATACACGCCTGGGAAAACCGGCACGCACCTTCGGTTTGGGGTTCGTATATATACTGATACAGGTGTAATGGGGGAATATGTTCCAGGCCGAAGCCGTGTCAGGCCCATAATGGCTGCTGCGGAAGCTCTCGCTTCGCGCTTGGTGGGGAAGCCAGCCCTAGCCCGCACCCAGCATTACAACACCATGCGGCGACTTACCAAACATATAGGCGAAGTGGGCATTGGTGCTATCGATATCGCGCTTTGGGATCTTGCAGGAAAGCAATACGGTGCATCCGTCAGCCAGATTTTAGGTGGTTATCGGGAACGACTGCCGGCATATGCTAGCACATTAGGCGGTGATGAAGAAGCGAATGGGCTGTCTAGTCCAGAGGCTTACGCGGACTTTGCCGAACAATGTTATGAAATGGGTTATCGCGCTTACAAAATGCATGGTTGGCATGAGGGTAACGTCGCTCGGGAAACCGCATTACTTGAAACAGTGGCAAAACGCGTCGGTGACAAGATGAAGATTATGTATGATGCTTCTAATCATTTGGCAACATTAGCGGATGCTATCGAAATTGGCCGGGTATGTGATGCATGCGGCTTGTATTGGTATGAGGACCCCTACGGTGATGGTGGAATTTCAATTCGAGGCCATCAATCTTTAAAAAGTTTCGTAAAAACTCCGGTCTTAATTACGGAGCACATTCGAAACCTGGAAACGACTGTTGACATGCTTGTTGCTGGAGCCACAGATTTCGCGAGGGCAGACCCAGATTATGACGGTGGCATAACCGCTTGTTATAAGCTCGCGAATGCGGCAGAGGGGCTGGGCATAGACACTGAAGTGCATAGCTGTGGACCCGCTATGAGACAACTGATGGCCGCCTGCCGCAATTCAAATTTCTACGAAGTAAACTTGGTTCATCCAAAAATGTCCAATGCATGGTCTTTGCCATACTATGAAAACGGTTATCACGACCAATTAGACTGTATAGAGCCAGATGGAACAGTGGGTGTGCCGAGCCTTCCTGGAATGGGTGTAGAGTACGATTGGGATGCAATAGAGGCATCTTCAATTGAGACACGTGTAGTAAAATAGGTCCCCGTAAAAAATAATCCGCGTGGGTTTTTCTCAAAAATAAATTAGTCAATTTGATTTAATGTAAATGCATAACGGGTCTGTTAGATTAATTAAATTATGAGCCTAAAATCTCAAAATGAACAGATGGGGCCGCCATTGGATGCTAGTATTCTAGATGGCCTTCCAGACCCAGTATTTTTGGTCGATGTCAAACATGTGGTCGTTAATTTCAATCGAGCTGCGAAAGAGTTGTTGGGTGCTGATTTGTCGAGTTCTAGTCTCGACGACTTGCTGAATAGTGAACATATCGCCGGTGCAATTGATGAGACATTGAAAGGGAATCCCGGAATTCGTAGGGAAGTTTTTCTGCCGCATCCGATAGGGCGATATTACGAGTTGAACATTTGGAGGCTTCCTGACTTGAAATCAGCTGGCTCATGTTGGGCAATGCTGGTCCTTCACGACATAACGGAGACAAAGAAGGCATCCCAAATGCGCGCAGACTTCGTAGCAAATGTTAGTCATGAATTGCGTTCACCGCTATCTGCTTTACTGGGTTTTATCGAAACCCTTCGAGGGCCGGCTGCAGATGATCCTGAAGCATCAGCCCGTTTTCTATCTATTATGGAAAACGAAGCTAAGCGAATGGCTCGTCTTATCGACGATTTGTTAGCTCTGTCCAAAGTGGAAACAGATGAGCATATCCGACCTGAACAGATAGTCGATTTGTCATCAATTTTGGGGCAGGTGGGTGATATTTTATTGGTAAATGCCAAAGAGCGTGGCATGGAGATTCGCGTAAGTCTGTGCGATGACTTGCCGAAGGTTCTTGGTGATGCGGATGAATTAACGCAAGTTTTTCAGAATTTAGTTGGCAACGCGATTTACTACGGTCGTCCGAACACTCAAATTTTAGTTGGAGCAAGTAAATGTATTATGCCCGATGCCGGTGAATCTGATGCTCTTGGTGTTGCTGTATCGATAACAAACGAAGGTGAAGGTATACCACCTGAACATATTCCGAGATTAACGGAGCGTTTTTACAGAGTAGACAAAGGGAGGTCCCGTGATATGGGGGGGACTGGTTTGGGTTTAGCTATCGTAAAACACATTCTCGTGCGTCATAGGGGCCATTTGGGAATAGAATCAGAGTTAGGCGCTGAAACACGTTTTACTGTTTCGCTACTGAGTATTTAAAATATAAAATACACAAAAAACAACGCGTTATATTACGAACGCCTGCTGTAACAAAACCTTAACATAATTGTAATAAGACCATCTTAATGAACCGATAGAAGGAGGTTGACCGGGTATTTTTGCCCGCAACATTAAGAGGGTTATATATAGATGTTAGGTAAGTTTTGGTTGCCCCTTGTGGCCATAGTTTTTGGTTTAAACTGTGTCTCTACAGCGGCGGAACAAATTAAAATTGTTGGTTCATCCACCGTGTATCCGTTTTCAACCACTGTGGCCGAACAATTCGGTAAATCCACTAAGTTTAAGACGCCGATCGTTGAAAGTACTGGGTCTGGCGGAGGTCTGAAGCTCTTTTGCAAAGGTATCGGAAAGAAGCATCCTGACATTACCAACGCATCGAGACGTATCAAGAAATCTGAGGTTAAGCGATGTGCCGAAAATGGCATTAAAGAAATAGTTGAAGTCAAAGTGGGTTATGATGGGATCGCTATGGCCAATTCAAAAAAGGCGCAAAAGCTAGCCTTAACCCGCAAAGATATTTTCCTGGCGCTGGCGAAAGATGTTCCGGATGGAAAGGGTAAGCTAAAGGCTAATCCATACGAGACTTGGAAAGATGTAAATTCATCTTTACCAGCTGTAAAAATTGAAGTTATCGGACCACCGCCAACTTCAGGTACCCGCGATGCTTTTGTAGAATTAGCAATGGAAGGTGGTTGCAAGTCCTTTGAGTGGATTAAGGGTATTAAAAAGGCTTCAAAGAAGGCCAAAAAAGCCGGTAATAAGACCGAAGCAAAGGCCTTAAAAAAGAAATATAAGGCTATTTGCCATTCAGTGCGTGAAGATGGCCATTATATTGAGGCAGGTGAGAATGATAATCTGATCGTCCAAAAACTCGACGCCAATCCTAAAGCGCTTGGAATTTTTGGATATAGTTTCCTTGATCAAAATTCTGACAAAGTACAAGGAAGCACCATCGACGGCAAAGATCCTACCTTCGAAAACATTGCAACTGGAAAATATAAAGTATCCCGCCCATTATACTTCTATGTAAAAAAAGCGCATGTCGGCAAAGTTGCTGGAATAGAGGAGTTTATTGCTGAATTCACAAGTGAGAAGGCTTGGGGGCCAGATGGTTATTTGATCGACAAGGGGATGATACCGATGTCGTCAAAAGAAAGAAAAACTTTCAAATCAGCGGTTAAGAACCTTGTTCCTCTCAGCATGTAAGCAAAGATTAAATGTGGCTCGGATATTTAAGGTATCCGAGCTCATCCCCCGTGCTCTTTTTGAGCGCGGGGTTGTTTTTGTTCTGATCTGTGCATCAACAGTAGCTGTTTTGATCACGGTCGGGATATTTCTATCATTGATCTTTGAAACGATCTTATTTTTTCAAAAAGTACCAATTGTTGATTTTCTGTTCGGTCTACATTGGTCCCCGCAGACAGCAATTAGGGAGGACCAAGTTGGTGCGGCTGGGGCATTTGGTGCCTTGCCATTGTTGGCGGGAACATTTTTGATAAGTGCGGTTGCGTTAACGGTGTCTGGCCCCATCGGATTGATGGCTGCAATTTATCTTTCTGAGTATGCAGGCAAGGGTTTTCGCGATTTTATAAAACCTTCCCTAGAGGTCCTGGCAGGTATTCCAACTGTAGTGTATGGATTTTTTGCTGCCTTGGTTGTTGCCCCATTGTTGAGGGACTCTGGTGCGGCATTTGGAGTAAGCATATCCTCCGAAAGCGCGCTTGCTGCCGGTTTGGTTATGGGGATCATGACTATCCCATTCGTCTCCTCCATTTCTGATGACGCAATAACAGCAGTGCCGAATTCTCTTCGAGAGGGTGCGCTTGCACTTGGGTCTACTAAATCTGAGGCTGTACGCAAAGTAATACTTCGGGCTGCATTACCTGGTATTACTGGGGGGATGTTACTAGCTGCTTCAAGGGTTATCGGTGAAACAATGATTGTTGTAATGGCTGCAGGGTTAACCGCTAATTTGACAATCAACCCTTTTGAAGCCGTTACGACTGTCACAGTTCAGATTGTTACACTTCTGACTGGAGACCAAGAATTTGATAGTGCCAAAACCTTAGCCGCTTTTGCGCTAGGATTACTATTATTTTTGATCACTCTGCTCATCAACGTTACAGCACTCGCAATTGTAAAACGTTATCGCGAACGCTATGAGTAAGGGGACCGGACTTTTGATAGACCATTCAATTTTGCAAGAGCGTGTGCAAGTTCAGTTGAGGCAGCGGCATCGTGCTGAGCAACGCTTTAAGGTCTACGGCATTTTGTCGATCAGTCTCGCTGTAGTCTTCATTGCGGTGCTTTTTGCAACAATAGTAAATACCGGTAGCAGTGCTTTTAAACAAACAAAAATCCTTCTGCAGGTCGATCTAGGGGGCGATCAATTTGGTGACAACATCCCACCAAAAGAAAAGGATATTGAGGCAGCGAATTTTCATTTATTGACCAAGCGGGCTATTTACAAAGCTTTCCCAACTGTTACGTCACGGGGAGGCAAGCGACAACTCTACAGGCTCCTGAGCTCAGGAGCTCCATTTCAGCTAAAAGACATCGTAAAAGAAAGCCCGGATGTCGTCGGCAAGACCATTAAGGTTTGGGTCACCGCATCAGATGATGTTGACATGGTTATTAAAGGCAAAGTTCCCCGTGACGCTGGCCCAGATCTTCGGCGGCTAACTAATCAGCAAATGGGTTGGTTGAGAGAACTAGAAAAAGCTGGCGCGCTCACAACAAAATTCAACACCACCCTATTTTTGTCTGGCGATTCTCGTGAACCAGAACTGGCAGGAATCGGGGGCGCGTTAGTAGGTTCTTTTCTAAGTATCTTGGTCTGCATTGCCTTGGCGTTACCAATTGGTGTTATGAGTGCGGTTTACCTTGAAGAGTTCGCGCCGAAGAATCGTTATACAGATCTCATTGAAGTAAATATAAATAATTTGGCCGCTGTGCCCTCAATCGTTTTCGGTCTTTTGGGTCTTGCTATCTTTCTTAATATGTTCGATTTGCCGAGATCTGCGCCACTAGTAGGGGGCATGGTTTTGTCCCTCATGACGCTGCCTACTATAATTATTGCATCGCGTGCATCTATTAAGGCTGTGCCGCCTTCAATACGAGAAGCAGCAACGGCACTGGGTGCAAGTCGGGTCCAGGTTGCATTCCACCATGTGGTCCCTCTTGCCAGGCCAGGTATCATGTCGGGTACTGTGATTGGCGTAGCCCAAGCCTTGGGCGAAACTGCCCCGCTTCTGATGATCGGCATGGTGGCGTTCGTTGTGGATATACCTGGCAGCATTTTGGATGCTGCGACAGCACTGCCTGTGCAGGTTTTTCTTTGGTCAGACATTCCTGAACGAGCTTTTTCTGAGCGTACCGCAGCCGCAATACTCATCCTGCTCGCATTTACAATACTAATGAACCTAACCGCAGTCATTCTCCGTCGAAAATTTGAAACAAGTTGGTAGAAGAAGGGATATTATAAAATATGGCAGATATAGCATCGCCCAGTATAGAAACGAATACCGATGTTGCTTTCATCGGCCTTTACAAACCTTTCGCGGAGTGTGAAGCTGCTAGCCGGATAAAGTTAGCAGCAAAAAATCTAAATCTTTTTTATTCGGGGAAACAGGCTCTCCACGATGTAAATATCGATATCGCGGCCAAGCAAGTGACTGCCTTGATTGGACCATCTGGTTGCGGGAAATCGTCTTTCATTCGTTGTTTTAATCGGATGAATGATTTGATCGACGGCTGTAAAGTGGATGGCGAAGTGGTACTTGACGGCACCGATATATATAGCCCTGACCAAGACGTAGTGGCCCTACGTTCCCGGGTCGGTATGGTATTCCAAAAGCCAAACCCATTCCCTAAATCTATTTTTGATAATGTTGCATATGGTCCTCGCATTCTTGGGATGGCGGACAGTAAGTCGGAGATGGATGATATAGTCAAAACGAGCCTAACAAGTGCGGGTCTTTATGATGAGGTGAAAAGTCGATTAGATGCACCTGGTTTGAGCCTTTCCGGTGGCCAGCAACAACGTCTTTGTATAGCACGAGCGATTGCAGTTAGACCTGAAGTTTTGCTTATGGACGAGCCCTGTTCCGCGCTGGATCCAATTGCAACCTCCAAAATAGAGGCACTTATTCAGGAGTTGAGAGAAGATTACACAATAGTCATAGTTACTCACTCTATGCAGCAGGCGCGTCGGGTATCAGACCAAACCGCATATTTTCATCTTGGCAGGCTTGTTGAGCATGGAGAAACAGGGCGTGTTTTTGACCATCCCGAAGATGAGCGTCTTCGCGATTATGTAATGGGGCGTATTGGTTAGAGATAGGCAGAAAAATGACTAAACCTCTCATTCTGATCGTTGAGGACGAGCCGCCACTCGCGGAGATGTTGCGTTATAATTTAGAGAAATCCGATTTTTCTACTCGCATAGCAATAACTGGGGAAGAAGCATTTCATTGGATTGAGGTAGAAATACCCGATCTTGCCATTGTTGATTGGATGCTGCCAGATTCATCAGGCATTGATTTCTGCAGAGCTGTGCGCAAGAGATCTGATACCCGACATCTGCCTATAATAATGTTAACTGCACGCGGTGAGGAGTCTGATCGTGTAATGGGACTAGAGGCAGGTGCTGATGATTATGTAATCAAGCCATATTCGCCACGAGAAATGATAGCCCGTGTTCAGGCACAGTTACGTCGAAATTCCTATCATGGGTCATCAAGTCATATGATGTTTGCAGATGTGGATCTTGACTTGGATCAGCGCCGTGTAACTCGAGGCGGAAATGCGGTGCATTTAAGTCCAACATGTTTTAAATTGTTGGAAACACTTATGCAGCGCCCGGGCTACGTTTACAGTCGGGAACGACTACTCAGTCGGGTTTGGGGCAGCGACGTTTATGTAGAACTCCGAACTGTGGACGTTCACATTCGTCGGTTGCGTGAAGCGCTCCAGTCTGGGGGAGGTCCCGACTTGATCCGCACTGTTCGTGGAACTGGGTATGCGCTCGATGAAATAAAATCCTAGGGCATGAGGTCTATGCTTATTTGTTCGATCGAGGGCCTCTTGGTTTACAAGGTGCTTTTGTCTGATGTTAAATAAAAACGGCACCAAAATCTGATTGCTGACTAATTGGCGGCAAAAATCAGTACAGTTCTTTCGGAAGACGCTCCTTGTAATCTTCAACGTATTGTTTAGCGTAAGCTTCATCCCCTCCATCGCGGAAAGCGGCGAAAGTACCGTGGTTTGGGACATTCTCTGGGTGGCCTTGGCCAGCTTCCGACCAGAGGTCGGCGCGGATAAAAGCTTTAGGGCAATGGCTAAACGCTTCCTCCACTTTTACGACAAGGACAGTCTTTGGCGGCCTATCATTGACCAGAAAACGTTGAAGTAACTCAGGTGCATTACTAATATGAGCCGTGCCGTTAACCCGGTAAGTTGAATTGTTGCCTGGGACTAAAAAGATGATACCGATCTTTGGATTTTCAATAAGATTGGTAATCCCATCAATGCGATTATTGCCAGGCCTGTCGGGTATTAATAAGGTCTTTTCATCTAAGATATGAACAAATCCTGGTTGGTCACCTTTTGGCGAAACATCAACGCCATTAGAATTAGCTGTCGCTATCATAATCATTGGTGAAGCCTTTATCATGGCTTGCCCTGGTTCCGTTACGTGGTCGGTTTGCTTGCGGATAGCAGTATCTTTTGGAGTTTTATAAATCGTGCGTAATTTTTCTACGGTGTCGAGTTTATAGGTGTTGTTAACTTCGGAAACGTTCATTGTTCAGCTGCCATATAATTTAAATATGCCACATGTTAGAGCGATTGGAGATTTTATAATATGGAAATATGCTCTTCTATTGTTGTCAAAAAACATCATTTGAATGCCTTTAGGTAAGAAATAATATCCTCGAGGTCCCTTGTGCTTACGCGTCTTCCCCTATTATGTGTTGTGTAGGGGGCACATTCTGGGTGTCGCGTGCTTGTCTGATAAGAAACGCATTCATTTTTTAAAAACTTTTTCCGATAGTAATCAAACCATGAGCCGTCGCGTTTATTTATAAATTGTCTCAGTAAATCTGGTGTCCATCGTACTCCATGCTTCTTCAGAAGCAATAAATGAGACGAATATTGTGTATCAGAGCGTGCCGCAACTTCGCGACCCATGACGTGGCGAATATGTGGGCCGATTTCTTCAGACTCCTGCCTCAGGCTTACGGAATGACAGAAAGAGCACTTTTTACTAAAATACCATTTGCCCTTCCATCGATTCCCGGCGTCCGCGCTGCCGTGGGTTATCGTCATTATAAAAGCGATTATGACGATAATATTTTGATATTGTTTCATTGGGTTTTTAAGGTGTATCACATTAGGATGAGATAATTTTTAGGCTCATTTACAGCAACTAAAGGTTCAAAGTTCTCGCTGTGTTGACGGGTTTTAATTTGCATATCGAGTTATTATTACAGCGTCCAATGCCAATAAGCCCTTTTTTAAAACACGAAGCGGATTTATTTCTATTGTTTGTAAGATATCCCTATGGGCGTATGCATAGTTGGAAAGTTGTGCAATAACTTTAGCTAGTGATTGTAAGTCTACTGGCGCTGTCCCGCGCGCTCCAGATAAAACTTGAAAACCCCTAATTTTTATTACCATCTCCATTGCCGTTGCCTCGTCGAGAGGCGCTAGCTTAAATGCTATATCTTCAATAGCTTCTGCAAACAAACCACCCAGTCCAAACATAACCACTGGACCAAAAAGAGGGTCATTCTGAATACCCAAAATTGTTTCAACACCTTCATCGACCATTTCACTTATTAACACTCCGTCAATTGTGGCTTTAGGCACTGCAGCTTTGGAATTATTCATTATTTTTTCAAAAGCATCACCAACCATTTCAGCACCAGAAATACCAAGTTTTACGCCACCAATATCTGTTTTGTGCACAATATCGGTTGATACTATCTTGAGTGCGACAGATTTGTTGATGTCTCTGGCGGCGGAAATCGCTTCAGCCTTCGTATTTACCAAGATCTCTTTTGGTGATCTAATTCCCAGTTGCGCGAGAATTAATTTTGCAGCAACCTCGTTTACTCTGCCTTTAGGTAGCGTAGCGGCTTTTACCTTAATCGCAGATTTTGTTTTTTTACTGGCAAAACCGGTCCCAATAGCGCTTACAGCAGCAATAGCATTTACAGCACTTGTAGGGTCTTCAAGTACCGGGATGTTACACTCTTCAATTTTTCTTCTGTTCTTTGCTGGGCCCATAGCACAAAACATAAAAAGACGATCAGGAAATTCTCTCCTGACAGGCAGAAGTGCTTCGATAATCTTAGCAGTCAAGGAGTTGGAATAAAGTAAGGAGGAGAAGAATACTATCACGCTGTCGTATCCACCTTCTTCAAAAATCGCCCGGACATATTCTGTTATTGTTGGAAATTCATTGTATACCTGAGCTGTGAAATCGACAGGGTTCTGGGGTCCGGCAAAAGGAATAATTTTTTTAAGTCTTTCTTGTGTGGCCTTCGGCATTTTCGGCATGTTAAGACCTGCATCTGCAGCAGCATCCGCCATTAAAACGCCTGCTCCACCCGAGATTGTTGCGACTGCAAGTTTATTTCCCGCCGGCAATATGCCAAAACTCAGCAGATAGGCAACGTCAATTAATTCCGCCGCTGTGTTAACGCGATGAACATTGAATTCTGCGAAGACAGCATCATAAACTTCGTCAACGCCGGCTAGCGAGGCGGTGTGAGAAAGGGCGGCTTTGGCACCCAAGTGGGTTCTGCCCACTTTTTGAACAACTACTGGCTTAGATGCTTCAAATGCCATACCTAAAGCTGCCTTAAGTCTCTCTCCATCCTGACAGCCCTCCATATAAACGGCAATAACTTTAGTCTCTTGGTGCTGGGCAAGGTAAGCAATGCAGTCGGCTACGTCGACGTCGACCTCATTGCCTGTAGTTATCATGTAGGTAAAGCCTAGCCCGCGTTCGCGACCCAGAACAAAACAATGGCTTCCAAATGCACCAGACTGGCTCACCAAGCCAATATTTCCGACCTGTGGTTCGCCATGCAGAATGGATGTTGAGAAGGTCGCGTAATAACGAAATTTTGTATTGAAATACCCTAAGCAATTGGGCCCTAAAATTCGTATCCCATAATTTTCAGCAATTGCTCTTAGACGGTTTTGTTTATCTTTTCCATCTTTGTCCATTTCCGCAAATCCAGATGTGAATGCGCATATTGATTTGACTCCTGCAGCAGCACATTCTTCCGCTATTTCAACCGCAATTTTCGCAGGCACTGCCATGATTGCGACGTCTATTTCTTTTCCGATATCACCAATCCTCGCATGTGCATCAAGGCCTTGTATTTTCCTATGTTTTGGATTGATAGGGAAAATGTCGCCGGAGTAACCGTAACGCTGCATATACCTAATTGGCATGCCGCCTATTCTGCTCTCATCTTGAGAGGCCCCTATAATTGCGACTGTGCGGGGATTTAACAAAGGCTCCAGACTTGCTACTGGGGCTCTAGGTTTATTCATGTGGATGTTTTGATCTTGTAAGGTTTGTCACCCAGGACTTTCCGTCCCAACGCAAGATCATCAGGTCGTTTCATGGAAAAGGTCTTTTCGACAGATGTATAATCCATGTAACCCAAACGAGCGAGCGGGTTATACCGCGTAACGTCAACTTGACCATCTACGATAATGTCGTCGTTAATATGAATACCTACGACATGACCAAAGACAACACCATGCTTAAACTTAGGATTGTTGGTTGGTAAATCGATTGTTTTCCAATACTCACATTCTAAATGAGCCGGGGCTTCTTTTACCCGAGGTGGTTTAACTTTTTCTGAGGGCTCCGGCGTTAGTCCGGCCATTTCGAGTTCGTTTACATCTTTTGGTACATGTTTGGCTGTTAAATTCATAGCATCGGCCAACTCTGTTGAGACGATATTACAGACAAATTCGCCAGTTTCTTCGGCGTTTCGCCAGCTATGCTTCATAGGATCATCTTTCAAGCCACTTGATGAAAACATTACATAACAGGGGAAATACGAGACAGCATTAAAGAAGCTGTAGGGCGCAAGGTTGACGACGCCATCTGCACCTAGAGTGGTGATCCATCCAATAGGTCGTGGAGAAACGAGTGCTTTAAAAGGGTCATGGGGCAGGCCGTGATCTCCTTTAACGTCCGGATCGTAGTACATATTATATGTCCTAGTTGGTAGTTTCTAATTGCAAGCATAAACTAGCCGTATGGTGCTGAAAACAAAAGGTTAGAAAAACTTACTTGCAATAAGTCACAACTAAGATTAATCAATCGATTGAACTAATCAGATGCAATGGAAGCAAAATATGCAAAATGACCTAAAGGGTGGGGAAGCATCAAATGGGCTTCATAATCGGTCAAGCGGCGAGAAAAGCCGCGCAAGAATACTAGAGGCCGCTGGCCAACTTTTTGCTGCACGTGGTTTTGACGGTGTGTCAACTCGGGAACTTGCTGCCGCCGCCAGAGTAAATATTTCTGCCATTACCTATTATTTTCAGGGTAAGAATGGTCTTTACCAATCTGTGCTCGAACAATTAGTTGACGATACGGCACCTCTCTTCGATCCAATGATATCAAAGATGGAACACGATATTGCCGATGCTGGTGCCCGACGGGAAGTGTTAGCGGAAACGGCAGTATGGTTTGTTGGCGCATTGTTGTCGGGCATTTTGACGGATCCGAGGATCCGTTGGCAGATGCCATTAGTCATGCGGGAATTTCAACAACCTTCATCAGGATTTCAATTTCTTTATACTAAACGTATTGAGCCAATGCATAATGTCATAGCAAAGCTAGTTAGTGCTGCGCTCCAAATAAACCCAAAAGAGATTGAAACTAAAATAGTTACCGCCACCATAATTGGACAGTGCATGGCATTTGGCTTTGCGAGAGCGGTTATTTTCGCGCGGACCGGCTGGCAAGACTACGACGAACATAACCGTCAGCAAGTAATCGATATCGTATCATCCGGCATATTGCGTACACTTAACCTGCCTACTACCCGCGGAACTGCCAAATGTTAAATCCAATTTCCTTTTTCACCAAGCTTACATCGGCACGTTTGCCGAGATTACGGTTTGTTAAGATTGGTTTGCCTTTGTTTATACTGTTCGCTGCATTTGGTGTTGTTGGCCTCCTGAAAGCAACCAAGCCTGAGGTCAAGGCTCGGCCCGTCGTAGAAAAGCAGTGGTCTGTTTCAGTTATAGAGGCACAACCGGCCGATATTAGACCACGACGACGTTTTTATGGTGAGATTACCGCAGGTCGTGAAGCAGAACTCCGAGCAGAGGTTCGTGGACGTGTGATCGCGGTTAATGAAAAATTCATCGATGGGGGAGTGGTATCAAAGGGTGACTTGCTAGTTTCTTTTGATCCTTTCGACTATGCAGCGGAAGTAAGTGAGCGTGAGGCGGAGTGGGTTGAAGCTAAAGCACGTTTATCCGAACTCAAGGCAGATTTTGAAGGCGCGGTAGTTTTGCTGAAGCGTGATGAAGAGCAGTCACGCTTGAGGGCTCGCGACGTTGCGCGTCGTGCGAAACTAATGAAAAGGAAAAACGTATCCGAGAAAAATTTCGATGATTCTAAGTTAGCTCTTAGTGAAGCACGGCAGCGAGTTACGGAGCGCACCAAAACAATAGCCAAGCTTAAGGCGAATATTGAAAGCCAAGAGGCAACAATCAAAAGGCGTAATGTTGCTTTACAACGCGCGCGACGAGATTTTGCAAATACAAAGCTTTTTTCACCCTTCGATGGTTTTCTCACTGGAGTGGGTACGGCAGTTGGTCGATATGTATCAATAGGGGATAGAGTTGCGAGACTAATCGAAGCAGGCAGGTTAGAAGTCAAGTTTCAGGTTGGTAACAGGCAGTTTGGCAGACTTTCGAAGTCCAGTGATATTGTGGGAAAGTCAGTGAGGGTTTTCTGGCGCGGGGGGGCATCTGAAACCTTCGATGCAACAATAGCTCGTGTTGAGAGTGTGGTAGATGCAGCGACAGGTGGCGTTAACCTTTTTGCGCGATTGAATGGACTTGATCAGCGCACGAAACTCCGACCCGGGATATTCGTGGAGGTTTCTTTGGAAGATCGCCCATATCTGAATGTAGTGCAGTTACCAGAGACTGCACTGTACGATGATACGATATATGTAATCAAAAATAATCGATTACAGGCTCGCAAAGTTACACTTGCAAGCCGTCTTGGCGATGAAGTTTTAGTTTCCGGAGAAATTGAGCGGGGTGACCTTATTGTAACCACTAGTTTCAATGAGATCGGACCCGGTTTGCGAGTAACGGTGCCCTAATGCAATCAAGTGCTGGGCCAATAGGTATATTTGTGCGTCATCCCACCGCAGCCAATTTATTAATGGTTGTGATGATTGTGGCTGGCTTGTTTGCCCTTCGGCAGACTAACACCCAATTTTTTCCTGATTTTGGGATAGATTGGGTCTCCGTTTCAGTGGATTGGCCGGGAGCAAGCGCCGAAGATATTGATGATAATATTGTGCAAGCAATAGAGCCTGAGGTGCGTTTTCTTGATGGAGTAAAACGGGTTCGTTCAACCTCAGTTGAGGGAGTTGCAAAGATATCAGTAGAATTTTTGCCAGGGACGGATATGCAGGCTGCTCTCGCAGATGTAGAAACGGCGGTTGGTCAAGTTTCTACACTTCCGAGAGATAGTGAAAAACCCGAGATCAAGCGCATAGTACGTTATGACACGATAAATCGCATCGTTATTTCTGGCCCTTATCCAGAATCATCCCTGAAGGCTATAGCTAAGGGTATACGCGATGATTTGCTCGATCGTGGTGTAGATAAGGTTGATATTACTGGCGCACGTGACGAGGAAATATGGGTGGAAGTGGCGCCAGAGCGGCTTCTGGAATTAAACCTAACGCTGGCCGATATTTCCGAGCGCATTCGTGGGGCTTCGCAGGACCTTCCATCAGGAAATATCTCAGGTGCCTTAAAAAAAACAATACGTTCAATAGGTTTAGAGAAGAGTGCAGCTGGAATCGGGCGCATAGAAGTGCGTTCCCTAAAAAATGGTGAAAAAGTAATCCTAAAAGATATTGCAGTTGTGCGCGAACGTTTCTCGGAAACTCAGCCAACCTTGGAGCGGAAGGGTGTTCGTGCCATAGAACTTCACGTTCAAAGGGCAGTAGCCGCTGATGCTCTTGAAGTGGCTGATCGAGTAGAGAATTACCTGAAGGATTTGCATCCTACATTACCACCGAACCTTCTGGTCGAAACCTTTGATGTTCAGTCAGAATTAATACGGAGTCGTATTGCACTTTTACTCGAAAATGGGTTTACCGGCTTAATTCTGGTAGTGTTAATTCTGTTCTTATTTCTCAGTGTCTCAGTGGCTTTCTGGATATCTATTGGCATTCCGGTGGCGATATTAGCTGCGATTGCGGTTATGCTTGCGTCTGGCCAATCGATAAATATGGTTAGTCTTTTCGGCATGATAATGGGGCTGGGTATTGTCGTTGATGATGCAATCGTTGTTGGAGAACATGCTGATAAACAGTCGCGCTCTGGCCTCGGCCCAATAGAAGCTGCCGAGCTTGGAGCAACCAACATGATGGCTCCGGTATTTTCCTCATCGCTTACTACGATCGCCGCCTTTATGCCACTATTCATAATTTCTGATGTGATAGGTGATATTATCAGAGGCATTCCGCTGGTTGTGGTCGCGATGATCATCGCAAGCTTAATCGAATGCTTTCTTGTTCTCCCTGGACACCTGCGTGGAGCATTTGCAATAGCAAATGGTGAGATAAAGGGCCTAAGGGCAACGTTTAACTCAGCTTTTAATCGGTTCCGTGATAATCGTTTCGAGCAGATAGTTATGCATGCCGTTAGGTGGCGTTATACCACCATTTCCATTGCTATAGCCGCTTTTGTAATCTGTGTTGGGCTTTTAATAGGCGGCAGAATAAATTTTACATTTTTCCCGGCACCTGAGGCTAATCGCATGTTTGCCTCGGTGCAGATGAACGCTGGCACGCCGCGAGATCAGACAATTAAAATGGTTCGTGAGATGGAAAGAAGCATGCGTGAAACGGAGTACGCCCTTACCGAAGGCAAGGGAGGGGTGGTTCGTTTCAGTATTCTAAAATTTGGAATGTCGGTAGCTCGAGGAGATGTTCCGGTTAGGAATGCCGATAACTTTGGCGGGATGGTGGTTGAGCTAGTGGAATCTGACGAGCGTGATATCAGAACTACTGCTTTTATTGAGGCATGGCGCGCTCGGATAAAGCCTATTCCGGGCATGGACATCTTTACTATAACGCCCGCGCAGGGTGGTCCTCCGGGACGCGACGTTGACGTCCGTCTAAAAGGCCGAATCTTGAATGACCTAAAACAAGCAGCCACTGAGGTGCGGGCTCTGCTAGAGCGTTACAATGGTGTGAGTGATGTCAATGACGATTTGCAGTTCGGGAAGCGCGAAGCAATTATCGCTGTGAATCCACAAGGGCGTAGTCTGGGTTTTACTACTGAAAATGTTGGACGACAGGTGCGGAATGCTTTTGAGGGGGCGATTGCAAAACGGTTCCCACGTGGAGATGAGGAAGTCACTGTACGTGTGCGTCAGCTCCGGAATAGTGACGGTGTTCGGAGCCTTGATGGTTTCCGATTGAGAGGGACAGCCGGAGCTGAGGTCCTGCTTAATGAAGTGGTAGATATTCGCGAAAAAAAGGGGTTTTCAAGTATCACACGTGAAGATGGAAAGCGTGTCGTTGCAGTAACGGCAGAGACTGATAAAGCAATAACGAATAACAACAAGGTTTTAGAAGCCCTCGAGCGAGATGGGCTTAACGCAATCGCTGCAAAATTTGGATTGAAGGCAGATTTTGCTGGTAGGGCTGAAGAGCAAAAAACCACCCTTGATGATATGAAGACTGGAACCTTAATAGGTTTTTCGGCAATATATGTAATTCTTGCTTGGGTTTTTGCAAGCTACACCAGACCTTTCGTGGTAATGGCGATCATACCGCTTGGTTTTGTTGGAGCAGTGATTGGGCATATTCTGCTAGGCTATGACCTTACGGTTTTAAGTTTGATTGCCTTAGTTGGACTATCAGGCATTGTCGTTAATGACTCTATTATTCTTGTGCGCACTATCGATGAACGTATTTCAAATGGTGAACCAACAATTGAAGCGATAAAAAATGGCGCGTGCGACAGACTTCGTGCAGTAATCCTGACTTCCGCAACAACAATAGGAGGCCTCACACCCCTGTTGTTTGAAACAAGCCTTCAAGCCCGATTTATTATTCCAATGGCGGTTACAATTATTTTCGGCTTGGTGGTCACGACCATGCTAGTACTTCTTGTGGCGCCTGCAATAATTGCCATACAAGCGGATTTAAGCCGAACGATTTCATTGATGCGGAAGAGCGGAAATGCCAACGGCACTTAATCTCGATTTGTCATTTCTCTCAATAGTTAAAATGCGCTTATCCCATGGGACAGCTATTTGTGAAGATCTCACTCAGTCCTTAGTGCATTGATTTTGTCTGGTTCGAGCTCAGAAGATCAAAATTGAGCTTGTAAAATTTCGATAGTGGCATGTAATTCTTTATGCAAAAAAAACTACCCTCACAAAATATTCCTGACAATAAATCTAGGCGGGCAATCTCGGTGCGTCTTGCAGCATATTATACGGCTAACTTTGCAAAAGGTGGTGTGCAATTCCCTTGGTGGCAAGTTTTTCTAGAGGGTCGTGGGTTTAGCACTCCAGAAATCGGATGGCTAATGGGACTTCGTTTCTGGGTTGGGTTTTTATCGGGCCCATTGATTGCGCGCTTTGCTGACCGATTTGGTGAGCGCCGCAGAATTATGATTGCTCTTGCTGTCGGGATGTTTCTCTCTTATTGGCTTTATTTGTACTTAGACAGCTTTTGGGCGTTTGCTTTTATCGGGGTCGTAGTTGCAGCATTCCAGGCACCTATCGGGCCACTTGGGG
The DNA here is from genome assembly GCA_036339585.1 of Pseudomonadota bacterium. Classification (NCBI taxonomy): domain Bacteria; kingdom Pseudomonadati; phylum Pseudomonadota; species Pseudomonadota bacterium. Next base: position 21,200 of record JAYZAS010000012.1, on the reverse strand, counting down.
ACTCGTTAACTATAATTAATGCCCAGCGATCCGGAGTTGATTATGGTCGAGTTCGGCTTTGGGGCTCAGCGAGTTTTATTATTACTGTTTTACTCGCGGGCCTAATGCTGGAAAAAACCTCCTCCGAAGCAATACTCTGGGCTATAATTACGTTATCCATTTTTATTGTGGTTGGGTGTTGGTTTTTACCTGATACCCGAGTTGAACCTAAGGTGCTGCACTGGACTGCTACCTTCCGCCTTCTTTTTCAGCCAACTTTCGCGCTATTCATCGTAACAATCGCATTTCTGCAGACTAGTCACGCGATCCTTTATGGTTTTGGTACCATCTATTGGATTGAGAACGGTATCTCAAAGACTACTATCGCTCTTCTTTGGGTCGAAGGAGTTATAGCTGAGATAATCTTGTTTTGGTTCGGGACAAAATTGAATGGCCGTCACGGGCCGGTAGGGCTAATGATTTTTGCTGCTGTTGCGGGCGTGCTGCGTTGGACATTGACTGGGCTATCGTTAAACATTTGGATTATTGGGTTTGCGCAGTTACTGCATGCATTTACGTTTGGTGCGGCATACCTAGGCGCTATGGAGTTCCTAAAGCAAGCTGCACCTGAGGAATTAGCTGCCTCGGCGCAAGCATTGTTTAATGCTATCGCAATGGGGTTAGCTTTTGCAATCGCGCTGCCTTTAGCAGGCTACATTTTCGCTGAATTCGGCGGAGCAAGCTATTGGCTAATGGCTGTCTTATCTGCAATCGGTGGGGGTGGAGCTCTTCTGCTTGGGCGCCTGTGGATGGGGCAAAGGTTGGTGATTGGACCGAAATAAAGAAAAGCATTTGAGTGCCCCGAAAAAAAACAACACACGACGGGTATGACCTATTCATTGTCGGTGAGATGCTCTTTGAGTAGCGGGTTAACGAAACCAAACGGTTTGCAAGCAAACCATCGATCATTGACCTTTAAAACTGGCGGGCCGCTTCTCAATGAAAGCGCTGACACCCTCCGCGTGGTCTTCGGTATATCCGGCAGCCCTTTGGCATTGCATTTCAAAGTCTAATTGCTCATCAAATGAGTTAGTATCTGCTGCGTCAATTGCCTGGCGGATGAGTGCGTAGGATTTTGTTGGACCTGAAGCGAGTTTTTTAGCGATTAAAAGAGCGTCCGCCATTAAGTCTTCGTCTTCGCTAACCTTCCATATAAGGCCCCATTCGGCAGCTGTTTTTGCATCAATCGTGTCTCCCAGTAATGCCATGCCAAGGGCACGAGCTCTACCCACCAGTCTCGGGAGCGCATAGGTGCCTCCACAATCGGGCACCAAACCAATGCGGACGAAAGCTTGAATAAAGCTTGCGGATTTTGCGGCGATAACGATATCTCCTAATAATGCAATGCTGGAGCCAGCACCGGCTGCAATTCCATTCACTGCAACAACAATCGGTATCCGGACTGAACGGACTTTACGAGCAAATCTATTGTAGCCTTCGTCTAGCGTGACGCCCAGATCGCGTTTCTTACCGGTTTTTTGTTTAATTCGGTCATTTAAGTCCTGTCCAGAACAAAAACCACGACCTGTACCGGTTAAGATTATGCAACGTATGTCTTCATTTTCAGAGGTTTTTTCCATTGCATGTAAGGTTTCTGCCATCATTTGCGCATTCATGGCGCCTAATTTATCGGGCCTATTAAACGTAATTATTGAAACTCCATCTTCTATTTGGTTTCGGATACAACTGTATTTCATGGCATCTATCCCCTAGTTATTTTCAGGTGAATGTGTTGAACGACGGATGCTAGTTATTGTGCCTCCATTTTCGTTTTGTATGCGGGACACAACTTCTTCGAAGATGTCTGCTGTTACCGCCATATGCTTAGCGTTAGCATGGATTAAGCGCCCCTGTCCGAGTGAAAGAGCGACGTGTCCCGACCAATAAATAAGGTCACCTGGCATAAGATCTTCTTCATTACCGGACCAATCCTCGACTTCTGGCAAGGCATTTTCTTGTAAGTCTGTATCTCTTGGTAATTTCAAGCCACAGCTAGCCAGTGCTAGTTGAACCAGTGCGGAACAATCCAATCCGATGCTAGTTCGCCCGCCCCATAAATATGGTGTGCCCAGAAATGCACAGGCGACTGCAGTAAGGTTGGTTTCATATTGATCAATGGGCGACAAATGGGCACTCCAAATCCAACCATGGGGAGTTTTGCCAAAACCATTTTTCTCTTCGTTAATATGGACTGTGCTTGTCAGGCTAATCAGGTCTAATGGCTGAGTTTTAAGATCGGGCTTTGGATATAAGAAGGTCCTAAGAGCGCTTACACGATGCTTGGGTGGCGCAATTATTTTATCAAGAGCATTTGAGGCCACATACCCGATATATCCGTCAGTTCTATTCCTTACCCACGTAAATTTTTCAGATTTTTCAAAAATGTCCACCCGTTCACCGTAGAGTAATTGACTTTCGATGGGCGCATTTTTTTTTGGCAAACCTCGCAATACGGTATGGCCAGTTACCACTTGGGCTGTATCGATTGGTTCAGCGTAAGAGCCGTCCTCGCGTATTGGATGTAGCCGTTTGTCATAATTTTCAGTGATGCTCATAATGTCAGCGCTGCAGCATTTGGGTCATTAAAAATTTTCTTGCTATATTTTTAATCATGTGAGTTGAATGAATACAATTAGTATGAGCTGAAGGGTCAATGATCTTTTCCAACATGAATAGTATAATTAATGCTTACATGGATACTCTGGGAGAAAAATTTTGATGGCGTATTTATCAAAATCTTTCGCTACCTGTTCTCTGGCAAGTAGCATCACCCGTGCTAAAAATTTATCTACAAAGTCATTTTGGAGATAAAGAAGAGATCTTCAAACAACTCTTTCTTTGGGTTAGAATTAATAATGGGGTGGCAACTCATCTTTGAATTCTTTCAAAGATTGCCCAGCCTCTATGCTGAGCAGTCGATCCTGGAGGTGTAGTAATTTGTCCTCCAGACTTTTTATCAATTGCCATTGTTCAATAACGCTGCCATTCAATTCCTCGATAGTATTTTCCTGATGTGCCAATTGCTGTTCAAGTTCAGAGATGCGGCAGGTAGTAGTATTTTTCTTCATTATATTCTCCGGTTATCTTCAGCGGTAAAATGCGATAAATAGGGTTCCGTAAACAAGACAAGAAAATACGATAGCATTAAAAATGATGCGTAATGACACAAAAGATTGGAGTTTACGGCATGGCTGTAGATAACGAAAAGCTGCGAACCGGTGGTCAGATATTAATAGATCAACTACGGGTTCATGGAGTGGACACTATATTTTGCCTGCCTGGGGAGAGTTATTTAGCTGCCCTCGATGCGATGCATGATGCTCAAAACACCATGAAAATTATGACCTGCCGTCAGGAGGGAGGTGTAACTAACATGGCTGATGCATATGCGAAGCTAACGGGTAAGCCAGGAATAGCAATGGTTACTCGGGCGCCAGGTGCCTGTAATGCTTCTATAGGCGTTCATACCGCCATGCAAGACTCAAGTCCCATGTTGATTTTTATAGGGCAGGTCGCTCGTAGCCAAGAATATAGAGAGGCCTTCCAGGAAGTAGACTATCACCAATTTTACGGGGCGCTTTGTAAATGGGTAGTTCAAATTGACAATGCCGATAGAATTCCAGAATTAGTTGCTCAAGCTTTCCACCGGGCTATGTCAGGGCGTCCTGGTCCAGTGGCTGTTGCTTTGCCTGAGGATATGCTGCGTGATCTCACCTCAGCCGCTGATGCAAAACCTTATAAAATTGCCCGCCCGAATGCAGCTTTGAGCGATATAGAGGCTCTTAAAGGCATGCTTGAAGCGGCGAGCAGGCCATTGGCGGTGCTTGGAGGCGGCGGATGGTCACCAGAGGCTTGCGCTAATTTTGAAACATTCGCAATCGCTAATCAAATTCCAGTAACAACATCTTTTCGCTGTCAGGATTTTATTGATAATGAGCACTGTTGTTATGCAGGCGAACTGGGAACCACGGTAAATCCCAAGCTTGCCAGCCGGATAAAAGAGGCCGACCTGTTACTTGTTGTTGGCGCAAGAATGGGTGAAATGACAACCTCTATTTACGAATTATTGGACATACCTACACCAAAACAGAAGTTGGTGCACGTTTACATGGAGCCGGGCGAATTAGGACGAGTTTACACTCCAGAACTACCAATTGTCGCATCTATGGAAAGTTTTGCTCGTGCAGTAATGGAAATGCCAGCGATTAAAAATCCGTCTTGGGCTGAATGGACTAGAACTCTTCGTTCTGAACAGCTTGCAAATTGGGAGCCTTCAATTCCAATGGTGGGTAAGCTCGACATGCATTCGGTCATAAGATATTTGAATGAGGTTCTCCCAGAAGATGCAATACTTACGAACGATGCTGGGAATTTCTCAGGTTGGCCGCAGCGCTTCTATCGTTACAGACGTTATAGGACGCAGCTTGCGCCGACATCTGGCGCTATGGGCTACGGGATACCAGCCGCTATCGCTGCGCGAGCAACTTATCCAAATCGAATTGTAGTTGGCTTTGCGGGCGATGGTGGTGCAATGATGTCGGGGCAAGAATTTGCAGCAGCGGTTCAACACGGTGTCGATCCCGTAATTATAATAATTAATAATAATATGTATGGCACCATACGTATGCATCAGGACAGAGATTACCCGGGACGTGATGTTGCGACAGAGTTATCTAATCCAGATTTTGCGAAATGGTCGGAGAGTTTTGGAGGGTTTGGTGAGGTTGTTGAGCGAACCGAGGATTTTGCTCCAGCTTTTGAGCGTGCTATCGGCGCGGGCAAAATAGCCCTCTTAGAACTCCGTATAGATCCGGATATGATATCGACGCGTACCACGCTAAAAGCTTTAAGGGAGTTATCCAATAAAAATAAATAACGTTCACCCACGATACATTTTTAGAAAATAAAATAATCTCAATATCGTAGTCGCTGAAGATCAATATCTACAGCATTCGTCTTTGAATAGTAATTGCTATGGTTTGAGTCTGTCATGTTTTTGCCTCAACATTTATTTTCAGAACTATCGGAGATGTTTCGACTTGCATGTCCGTTAGTGCTGACCCAGCTAGCTTGGGTAGCAATGCTTGCTACCGATACAGCAATGATAGGGCACTTAGGTTCCAAAGAGCTCGCTGGAGCAACGCTAAGTCTAATGGTGTATTTTATCATTTATGTCAGTTGTGTAGGTTTGACTGCCTCAACGGCTTCCCTCGCAGCCCAGCATTATGGGGCCGGTGAAAAAAACATGGTTCGTCGAGTGATCCGCCAAGGTTTATGGGTTGCTTTTTTTCTTACGTTCCCATGCGTCGCTGCTTTATCATTCTTAGAATGGTTTCTTGTTTTAATTGGCCAGCCAGCCGCCGCTTTGCCGCATGCAAATTCTTACATGAGCACTCTTAAATGGAGCCTCCCCTTTGCCGTTGCGTTCACGGTACTTCGTAATTTTGTATCAGCACTAAACAGGCCAATGGTTGCTTTTTGGATAATGTTGACCGGTGTGTTTCTCAATGCGTTCTTAGATTATGCCCTGATATTTGGCAAGTTCGGATTGCCAAGACTTGAATTAATCGGTGCCGGCATATCAACAACTTCGGTGAACGTATTTATGTTTGGATTTTTATTTGTATTAACAGTTCGGCTAAAACCTTACCGAAATTATAGAATTCTGTCCCAATTTTTCCGTCCAGATTGGTTAATTTTTAAAAGAATATTTCGTATTGGTCTCCCCATTGCCGCAATGAGTTTAATGGAAGCGGGTTTTTTTATTGCCGTTGCATTTGTAATGGGACTATTTGGCGTTACTGCATTGGCTGCGCATATGATTGCCATTCAGCTGCCGCATATATCATATATGGTCCCAATGGGGCTTGGTCAGGCGGCTACGGTTTTGGTCGGGCAGGCAGTAGGAAGACAAGACATTGTTACAACTTACCGTATAGGTTGGATGGTTAGTGCAGTAGCATTAATTTTTATGAGCGCCGCCACAGTGTTGATATTGATTATCCCGGAGACTTTTGCATCAATTTTCATTGACAAAAGTCTTACTTTTAACGTTCCAGTTATGGAACTTGCTGTCTCATTTTTATTATTTGCAGCATTTTTTCAATTAGCTGATGGTATCCAAGCTGTTATTGCCGGTGCGCTACGAGGGCTCAATGATACATTCCGGCCCATGCTAATTGCAGCTCTTAGCTATTGGGTTTTTGGACTTGGTCTTGGGGTGACACTTGCGTTCAAAACAGAACTAGGAGCAACAGGGTTATGGATTGGTTTCGTTGCAGGACTTTCTGCGGCAGCCATATTGCTTACAGTGCGCTTGCTGTATCTTCAGAAAAAATGTTACATGCCAACAGTATTAAGTTCTAATTATGAATAAAGTTCTTCGTTATCCAGTTACGGCACGCGGTTCATTCGATCTGTAATAAATGGTGGGCACGCCATTATAGTGGTTCGGTCATCTGCCTTGGGGTTTTCAACTACGGTGCATGGATTATCAAATAGCATTGTTGGCCGTGTGTTGACTTGATAGGGAGGCCAAGATGGCATTCCGGAATGGTTAGGATCACCAGTGTGTGCAAAGGACGACCAGGCCCCTTGCACGATTTTGGTTAATTGGTTTTGCCCAGCTCCGGCTCCGACAAAATTTTTGGCTATATCCGTTGTTCCGAATACAAACGGCAAACACATCGTGTGCGGTGATTTAAGGATTCCACCCAACGCCGGAATACGAAAGGTAAATTCATAGAGCCAGACTTTTTTTCCGTTACTGGCCGACTTCCTCTCGGCTGCTTCTATACAATTGCGGCGGTACATTTGGTCAGATGTGATACGATTGAATATGTCGCGCAGAGTTTCTTCTTTTCGCCCCTGACGGTACTTGCTTATTAATCCACGTGCATCTGTTACTCCCACAAAAGCTGCGACTTTGTCATGAAGCTGTTGTTCAGTCAGAGAAAGTTGATCTGGAGGTAGTATGATATCATAAAAACTCTTTTCAGTCTCAGCAGTGCCGATCATTAGTGGAATGTCTCGAGAAAGATCGAGTGACTCACTCTCGAAGGGATTGTGTGCAATAACGATTCCATCAACAGAAGGACGAAAACAATCATTATCAAAGTTTTCCGCAACCGCTTTCAAATACCCATCGAATACTGTTTTCCAAGGTAGCTCTTGAAGCATTTTCATGTCGGTGACCTTAAGCTGTCGAATAACGTTGTGGGTTACTCGATCGGTGTCTTCCAACGTCGCCAACCTCATATGCGCGGAAGAGCTTTGCATTATTGCCTTGTGGAATAGTCCTTTGGCGCTTGACATGGCCATTAATGCAGCAACTTTGCAGCCGCCTCCGGATTGGCCGAATATTGTCACATTATTAGGATCGCCTCCAAAGGCTCTGATATTATCTCTAATCCATGTGAGGGCATCGACTATGTCTAACATGCCAAGATTCGTTGTATCGGAGAATTCTTGCCCCCCAAAATCAGAAAAGTTGGCAAACCCAAAGATATTAAGCCGATGGTTTAGCGTGACAACAACCACTTTCCCGTTTTTTGAAAGCCTTGTTCCATCAAGCCCAGCGGCAGCACCCGACCCATATCGAAAGCCTCCACCGTGAAGGTAAACCATTACCGGTTGTGTGCCTTTGACGGCAGCAGTGTAAATGTTGAGGCATAAACAATTTTCGCTCTTTGGCCCCGGGTCGCGGATCCACGCGTTGGCGCTGCGTCTGACACGATCAATCTGGGGGGCGCGGTCGCAGAATGTCAAAGCTGTTCTTGTTCCAGTCCAACTGTCGGGGGGAGTGGCTCTACGCCAGCGTCGAATCCCTATTGGCGCCCGGCCGTAGGGAATGCCCTTAAATGTATGAACACCCTCTGTAATATGGCCCTCGAGTTTCCCCTTGGCTGTCTCTATGATGGAGGTGGGTATTACTGAACTTTTTACCATCATTTGATCCTTCATATTTTCTTTCAATGGTAGATCCTGAGACCCAATGGTTCCAGTTAAACGCATATACTAAAATATTATTGCACAATAATGTCAGTTTTTATAAAGCAGGCGTTTAATAGCGCTGTTGGTTGCAAGAAGAGTACAAAACGTAAATCTTTGTTATTTTTTGTTTGTCAATAAGCTGGATCAGTTGTTGATAAATTCGTAATCTTGCACGTAACTTTTTAAGTTAATGATGATAGGGCATGGGCAAGAAAAAACTGCTAGTTGTAGCGCACGCACCCTCAGAAAATACTCAGCGGTTGTTTGCGGCTGTTGGAAAAGGCGCAAAAAGCGATACCCAACTCTCCGTAACCGTCGATATGTTGAGCCCATTCAATACCCAGCCCGAAGACGTTTTAGCATGCGACGCTATAATACTAGGAACAACGGAAAATCTGGGTTATATGTCTGGAGCACTTAAAGACTTTTTTGATCGCTGTTATTACCCAGTGCTTGAAAGAAAACAGGGTCTTCCCTACGGTTTATTTATCCGTGCGGTTCATGATGGTACAGGTACTCGCCGCGCAGTAGAGAGCATTACTAAAGGACTTCGATGGAGGCCAGTTCAACAGCCACTTATCTGTCATGGAGATTGGGACGATTCCTTCGTCGAGAAATGTCATGACTTAGGTGTTGCAGTTGCAATAGGACTCGATATGGGTGTCTTTTAAAAAGTTAGAAGTTTTGTCTGACTATGGCTTGCAGGGGCAAAGTTCATCTGCATTAGTAGGAATACCATTCTTCCATTCAAGCCGCTCGTTATCAGGCCCAATTGATATCACATTCCAGAAACTTCCCTCTTGCCATTTGCCGGTCATAATAGTTCCGTTAGGCTTGGAATAGGTCCCCTGGCCATGCCACAAATTATTTTGCCATTGGCCACGGTATACCTCGCCGCCGGGCCAGTGGTAGGTGCCATAACCATGGCGTTTGCCATTTCTCCATTCACCAGAATACTTGCGCCCGTCGTGCCACGTCATGGTTCCCTTTCCATGAGGAACGTTATTTTTTTCTGAACCTATATATTTTTTATGAGAATTATTTTCAGTGGCATCTACTTTTGTCGTATCCAAGACAAGAAATGTCGCGATTAGAAGGATAGATAAAATTGAACGTGAAAGTTTCATAACTGTATAGTTATAAAAACTTAGCACTTGTGGCAATAGTGCTTCTCCGAAATAACGAGGTAGACAGGCCTATCCCGCTGTTCCTAAAGTTGCTAGGGTTTTATTATGACATCGGTATTCAAATCATTAAATGAAATAGCGGAATCAATTCCTGACGGTTCTAAATTAGCTTTGGCTCCTGAATACAATGGATGTGGCTGTGCGTTGGCAGCGGTTCGGGCGCTTGTAAACCACTCCCCCAGAGATCTTCATTTAATCGGTGTTCCGGCTCTCGGTTTACAAGCAGATCTATTAATAGGGATAAACGCAGTTTCTAAAGTTGAGTGTGCAGCTGTGACACTTGGTGAGGAGGGGCTTGCTCCGCGCTTCTCTGAAGCGATAAGAACGGGGAGTATAAAAATTTTAGATGCTACCTGTCCAGCGATCCATGGTGCACTGCAGGCGTCAGAAAAAGGAGTGCCCTTCATGCCGATGCGAGGAGTATTGGGCACTGACCTCTTGAAAAATCGATCCGACTGGACTGTGATAGATAATCCTTTTCATCAATCCAATGACCCTATTGTTTTGTTGCCTGCCTTAAAGCCCGATGTGGCATTATTTCATTCGCCGTTGGCAGATAAGGAAGGTAATGTTTGGATTGGTGTACATAAGGAATTGATGACGTTAGCTCATGCTTCCACTGAAACATTTGTATCGTATGAGCGCTTTTTTAATGGAAATTTATTGGACGATGAAAAGTATGCAGCTGGTACAATCCCAGCGATTTACATTACAGGAATCGCGGAAGCAGAAAGAGGGGCGTGGCCAATTGCGCTCCCTAATCATTATGTTCGTGACGTCCGCCATATCCGTAAATATTTTGAGATGGCATCGAGTACAACAGGATTTCAAAAATACTTGGTAGAGCATGTATACACGCGGATAGCTGGGGCGTGACAGACATGCTTAAAGTCGAAGAAATCGTCATTTTTTCTATATTGCCGCTCCTGCAAGGCATAAAACACGTTGCGGTTGGCGCTTCATCGCCGATACCTGCCGCTGCCGCTATGTTGATGCGCAGGAGATCGAAAGGTCAAGTTCGAGTTAGCATTCTTGGTAATACCCAACGATATACCTTTACAGATGGAGGGAGAGAATTATTTGACCTTGCCGGGCAGGGGCGTATTGATGCTTTTTTTCTAAGCGGTGGGCAAATAGATGGAGAGGCGAATGTAAATCTTGTCGGTATTGGCGACTACCCTCAAATGAGCGTTCGATTTCCAGGGTCATTCGGTTCGGCCTATCTGTATTACGTAGTTCCTCGCGTAATCTTATTTAGGGAGGAACATACATCTCGTGTCTTTGTTGATAAAGTCGACTTTATAAGCGCTGCTGGAGGTTCGGAGCCTCTCGTCCACAGGCCGGGGGGGCCGTACGCGCTAGTTACGGGGCGTTGTGTAATGAAATTTAATAGTGCAGAAAGAAGTTTTGTTCTGGCGAGCTTACACCCTGGCGAAACCATCCAAAGTGTGAAAGAAAATACTGGGTTCGAGTTTATTTGTCCCGACAATATTCCAGAAACCCCGCTCCCAGGCATTGATTTGCTGAATTGTTTGCGTGGTTCAGTTGCGGATCAATTAGCTGCGACCTACCCCACTTTCGTAGAGCGAGTTTTTGGTTAGATATTGAGGTTATGTGCTTGAAAAAGGAGATGTGAGTTTGACCGAAGAGACTGCCGGTGCTCTGGCCGGCTTGAAAGTTATTGATTTAACCCGCGTATTAGGGGGGCCTTATGCGACTCAAATCTTGGCCGATCATGGTGCTTGCGTTATTAAAATTGAGCCACCTCAGGGCGATGAGGTGCGCGATTGGGGGCCGCCATTTTTCGAGGGTAATGCCTCATATTTTTTAGGACTAAATCGTAACAAACGTTCTCTGGCTCTCGATTTGTCAAAAAATAATGGGCGCGATGTTTTGTTTCGGTTGCTTGAGGATGCAGATGTATTAATCGAAAACCTTAAGACTGGTACGCTTGAAAAATGGCATTTAGGTTACGAAGAGGTGTTGCAAGCGAAGTTTCCCAAGTTGATTCATTGCAGGATTTCTGGGTACGGCGCTGATGGTCCTCTTGGGGGACTCCCTGGCTATGACGCTATTGTTCAAGCGTACGCGGGTTGGTTTAGTGTAAACGGTGACTCTGAAAGTGGTCCAACACGAATAGGTATCCCAATGGTAGATATGGGGACAGGCCTCTACTCGGTAATCGGAATTTTAATGGCTCTGCGAGAGCGTGAGCAATCAGGGATTGGTCAGTTTATTGATATGACCCTTTATGATTGCGCAGTGTCCCTGATGCATCCACATATCCCAAACTACATGTTGTCAAATGAGACCCCTGTGCCAACCGGCAATGCTCATCCTAATATATCGCCATATGATCGTTTTCATACCAAGACGGTAGATATTTTTATAGGAGCAGGTAATGATAGGGCGTTCAAGCGACTATGTTCTGCAATCGAGGCTCACGAAATTGCCCTAGATCATAGGTTTGCTACGAGTAAATCTCGAAACGAGCATCGTGAAGTACTTACCAAACTTTTGTCGGACATAATCATCAAAGAGGATGGCGAAGCGCTCTGTGGCCGACTCATGCGTGCGGGTGTTCCAGCAGGCCCCATATTAAATACGGCTCAGGTAATGGATGCAGAACATACCAAGCATCGCAAAATGAATGTGCATTGTGATTGGTGGCGCGGAGCAGGCATTCCGATCAAGTTCGGTCGAACTCCTGGAGCTATTACCACTCCACCTCCAAAATTTGGTGTTCATGGACGAGGAATCCTGAAAGAGTATGGGTTGTCTGATGAGGAAATCGATAAATTGATCAGGGAAAATGTTTTGATTGAAAAGCGTAGTTAACAGACAATCAAGTTTCTACAGTAGTGCGAAGAAAAGCAGGAGTTTCATCGCCAAACCCTTTTATGGTTTCAGGTGGAGGATCCTTTTCTTTTAAAGTTGGTTCAGATTGTTTTCTTGACGAGTGGTTTTTACTTGCACTCTTTTTTGTTTCTGACCTGTCATTAGCGGGACGGTGTTTGTTTTGATTACGGGTACGGTGGTTGCTAGAGGGTTTATCTTGGAATTTTTCTAGTTTGGGGTTTCGGATGCCCTCCAGCGTAATTTCCTTTATTGCACCCTTGGCAATTATTTGGACTGCATCAAGATATTTGCCTTCTTCTTCTGTTACAAATGTAATTGCATGACCTTTGCGCCCTGCGCGACCTGTGCGGCCGATACGATGAACATAATCTTCATCATGCATGGGCACATCAAAATTAACCACATGTGTCATAGCAGGAATATCTAGGCCCCTTGCAGCCACATCAGAACACACAAGGTATTCGATTTTGTCCTCTTTGAATTTATCTAATGTTTCTGTGCGTGAAAATTGATCCATATCACCGTGCAGAGCTCCAGCTTTGAAGCCATGGCGTATCAATGACCGGTGAACCAAACCAACATCTTTTTTGCGGTTACAAAATATAAGTGCATTTTTTACTTCAGCGCCACTGAGAATATCACGTAGAGCTTCTCGTTTCTGTTTTGGATCAAGCATAACCATTTGCTGCACAATTGTATCAGCAGTTGCCGATGGCGGACTAACTGCAACTTCTTTAGGATTGGATAAAAACTGCTCAGCGAGTTTCTTAATCTCCTTCGGCATTGTTGCGGAAAACATAAGTGTTTGCCTAAGAGGTGGAATTTTACTGACGATTTTGTCTACGTCCGGTATGAACCCCATGTCGAGCATTCTATCGGCTTCATCAATAACAAGAATTTTTACATCGTTGAGCAAGACGTTGCCACGCTCAAAATGGTCGAGAAGGCGACCAGGGGTTGCAATCAATACGTCGACGCCACGGTCAAGCAATTTGTCTTGTTCGCCAAAGGTTACCCCGCCGATCAAAAGTGCCTTGGTAAGTTTATGATATTTTCCATAAAGATCAAAATTTTCTGCGACCTGAGCGGCTAATTCGCGAGTAGGCTCAAGGATAAGAGAACGAGGCATGCGCATGCGGGCACGGCCTTGATCGAGGATATCTATCATCGGCAATACAAAAGACGCCGTTTTGCCGGTACCAGTCTGAGCACAACCTAATAAATCTCGAGCCATCAACACGTATGGAATAGCCTGCTCCTGAATAGGGGTTGGATTTTGGTACCCACGTTCATCCAGTGCTCGAAGAAGTTCTTCGCTTAAGCTTAAATCTTTAAAGGTCATACGAACCGTATTTTTTCGGATGGCTGACCTTGTGGCATATTTTTTTAAAACCCAACTCATTAATCCTGTTTTGTTAAGAGAGGTACTGGCGACGACTGGTGCCACTTACTTCTGGTGTAACGGCAAAATCTAATCTAAACGCCTGTCGAGGCATAGAAATCATCATTACAGCTCGGCAGAAACGTTGTAATCCTATTTCACCGAACTTTCTAAAATCATAATGATATGATTAACAACTGCTTAACGGGCTGTCTAGATCTGGTTTCTTGGGGGGCAGCTTAGGATAGGAAGTAAAACTGTGAACCACGTATCATCATTAGTTTTAGTGCCGGGTCTTCTTTGTGATGAAGATTTGTGGTTTGACCAGATTAGAAGTCTTTCCAATGTTACAAAAATCTCGGTGGCTGATACTTTGTCTGACGATAGCATTATAGGGATGGCTTCTCGGTTATTGGCAAACGCCCCCGCAGAATTTGCGCTGGCTGGATTGTCTATGGGTGGCTACGTTGCGCTTGAAGTAATGCGTCAGGCACCCGAGCGTGTCACGAAGTTGGCACTCTTAAGCACAAACGCTCAGCAAGATGACGCTGAAAAAAGCAGAATACGCAGAGGATTAATCGCGCTGGCTGAAAAAGGAAAATTTAAAGGTGTTTCTCCGCGCCTTTTACCCATGCTCCTGCATGAAAGCCAGCTAAATGATTCTGTGCTGTGCAATAGAGTTGTAAAAATGGCGGCCAGAGTTGGCAAAGATTGCTTTGTCAGGCAACAAAAAGCAATTATGTCGCGCTCTGATAGTCGAAAAAATCTTCATTTAATAAAAGTTCCCACAATAGTTATTTGTGGGCGTGAGGATTTGCTGACGAACCTCAGTCAGCATGAAGAGCTTGCGAAACTAATTCCAGGTGCTGAGTTGAAGGTGATAGGCCACTGCGGGCATCTTCCTACAATGGAGCATCCGCACGAAGTTACATCATTATTACGTAGTTGGATGTTACGCTAAAGGGCATGTGTGGACAGCAAGTGATGCCTTCTGTTGTGGCACTTTTTCTTCCGCGCCAGCATATTGTTATTTCTCTGTATTTGCGCTATATTAGAGGTGTATCGGGGGCAGGGCCAGACACTGGAGAAACAGTATGATGGCTTCCGACGAATGACACAAAATAATAAAAACGTCGTAAATAAAATCGGCATAGAAAAAACGGTTGTAAGCGGTTTAGCTAAAGATAGCACAGATGGTGCCTATGACAGCCGCATTTCAGAAGAGGTGTCGTCTGTAGTAACATCAGGTGCGTCTAGCTCCGATGAAATGCGCAGTAGTGGTTCTGGCCAAGATAATTCTAGCGACCCATCTGCCTTGTTGGGCGCCGCTGTCTGGTTAATGCTATCTTCAAGCGCACATAAACACCTGTTTGTAACCGATTTCGAATGGCTTGTAGTGCCACCTATTTTGGCAAAACAATTTCGTCTATTTCGCAGAAATAATGTGCCTGTTGGATTTATAAGTTGGGCTTCGCTTAATGATGAGGTGGAAGCCCGGATTATTAACGGTTCGGTCAAATTAGCGCCCAACGAGTGGACTAGAGGAAAAAATTTCTGGATAATTGATGTTATCGCTCCCTTCGGTGGGGGAGATGATATGCTCAAAGATCTCAAAGAAAACGTGTTTAAGGATCAGGTTGTTAAATATATCCAAGCTGATGATGATGGTCGACGCGTGGAAATATTGAAGTAAGGTATGGCAAACACACACAATCATAAACCTTTAGTGCTGGATCAATTGCGATTGGATGAATGGGATGCTCTGTCACGCACTCCATTTGATGTCATTCAGGACCTGCGTTCCGATGGCCCAACTGGCTCTTTGATGGGACAGGGGGTGACGGCGTTTAAACCGTTGGAAGGGACAGAAAATCTCATTGTAGACAAACAAAATCTTTCTCCCAAAAGTATTTATGAAAATTCGCAACAAAATAATCAAAGGCTTCATGGGAGAAATTTCAAATCAGAGGAGTTATTTGATGCGGCTGTGCCAAATCGTTTGCAATTTAGTCGTGCTGATTTAATCGGCACTGATGCGCCTTTCGATGGTGAGATTGTTTCTGTCACAGAGGTAAGAGGGGGCGAGGCAAAGCTTGTTGGCAGGGCTGGCGCAGAGCAGGTGTTATTCGACTTGGCAACTCAAAATGATCCTATTAGCTCACCCTCAATGTTTGAATTTCATGTTATCGAGCCTGATGGAACGGAAGGCACCGGCCGTGTGGAAGTTAATGCACTTCCTAATGATCCATTATTCGGCCAGCAATGGCATCACTCGGCACTGAACGTTGTCGATGTTTGGAATGATTACACTGGTCGCGGCGTGAGTGTTGGTATCAACGATACCGGTGTGGAGCATACCCATCCCGACCTAAATGATAATTATGACACATCGATAGATTATGATTTTTCTAACCGGGATAATGATGCTTATCCTGAAACATATGACAATCACGGTACTGCTGTCGCCGGTATGGTTGCTGCTGAGGCAAACAACGGGATCGGGGTGGTTGGCGTCGCGCATGGTGCCACTATCGCTGGTTACCGTTGGCTAGGGTTTTATGACACACCAACGGATATCTCTAATAATAGCTGGGGCCCTTCACCCTCTTGGGCTTTCTTTTCTCTCTCTCAGGGCGGGTATTGGAGAAACTATGAGAATCAAATTGTAGATGCTGTCACCAATCACCGCGATGGTCTTGGGCAAGTTATTACATTTTCTGCTGGCAACTCACGCAGTATAGATGCGCGTCCAGAATATAATGCAGTAAGTGGGAATCGAAGGGTAATTACGGTTGGCGCAACTGATAGCGGCGGCCGGGATGCTTATTTTACAAGCAGGGGGTCGAGTGTTTTGGTGACGGCTCCGGGGCGTAACGTGCTGACAACAGATCGGGTTGGCAGTATGGGCTATACTTCTTCGGATTATGTTACTATTAACGGCACCTCTTTTTCGGCGCCAGCAACCGCGGGCGTCGTGGCCCTTATGCTTGAAGCCAATCCTGATTTGGGCTATCGCGACGTTCAGGAGATATTGGCCTACTCAGCAGTAAAAAATGATCCCTACGACAATACATGGGATTGGAATAATGCCAAAGATTGGAATGGGGGTGGGCTCCACATCAGTCTCGAAAATGGCATGGGGCTGGTTGATGCAAGGGCGGCGGTCCGACTTGCTGAGACGTGGCAAGAGCAATCTGTGAGCTCTAATGAAATTCATCGATTCAATTATTCTGGCGGCTTGAGTTTTGCGGATGCAAGCGCAATCAGTGACACAGTCAACTTTACGAATAGCGTTGATATTGAAAACGTAGAAATATTCGTGAATTTATCGAGTACGCGACTAAGTGACTTACGTATCACAGTGACGTCTCCAGATGGAACCTCAAGCGAAATTATGGGGCGACCGGATACATCAAAGTCAGGGTTACAACATCGTTTTACAAGCCGCCAATTTTGGGGTGAGACGGGCATCGGTGATTGGACTATCTCCATCAGTGACGAGGTCAGGAATGGGATTGGGGGAAATCTTAATAGTTGGGGGATAAATTTATACGGCGATGTTTTAGATAACGACGATTTGTATGTATACACAAACGAATACCGAGATTTTTCAGGCCTAGGAGATGCCTCCAGGCGACTATTGTCAGATAGTGAAGGCACTGACACTATAAATCTCGCAGCGACCACGGCCGATGCTGTAGTTGATCTTACTGGTGGCCCGGGATCGATTGCTGACGCCAATTTTAAAATTGGTGCAGGTTCCACAATTGAAAATGTGTATAGCGGCGACGGTAACGACATTATCACAGGTAATTCTTCAGACAATGTCATTTTGGGTGGGCGAGGCGATGATACACTTGTCGGGGGAGCAGGAACCGATACCGCAATATATAGCGGCAACAGAGCGAACTACACGATTGGTAACGGCAGCATAATCGATAATAGGGGACGCGATGGCACTGATACCCTCAGCGGTTTTGAGTTCTTGCGTTTCGCGGATCAAACCATTGAAGCGCCTGGGAAGAGCGATCCACCACAGCCCATAACAACATTGATTTCAGGCGATGAGGATAATCCCTCAAACGGGTTTCTTCGGGCAACAGACCCGGATGGCGATACTTTAACCTTTAGTCTGGTAAGTGCTCCCGCTAAAGGAACTTTAACGATTAATGAAGATGGTTCCTATAACTTCGACCCTGGCAAGGAATTTGATGACCTGTCCGAAGGAGCCAGTCGCGACCTAAGTTTTATTTATTCAGTTGATGATGGGACAACGGTTGTTCAGCAAACTGCGGCACTTCGTGTTACTGGCATCAATGATGCTCCTGTGGCAGAGGTTGCCAAAATTAGTTTAGAAGAAGATTCCGTGTTCGAAGGTACGCTGAAGGCTACTGACCTAGATAACTCATTTGAGGAATTAGTTTTTTCGCTATCCAGTCTTCCTGCAAATGGCAAGGCGGTAATAAATGCTAACGGGACTTATACATATACGCCCGACGAAAATTACTATGGCTCAGATAGCTTTCGCTTCACAGTTACCGATGCAAATGGGGCTATTGATACAGGTGACGTCGCAATTGAGGTCACCCCTGTAAATGATGCAGCCCCAGAGGCAAATCCTGACAGCATAACAGTCACAGAGGATACACCGCTCTCTTTCCAGGCTAGTGAGCTGATAGCTAATGACACTGATTTAGATGGTGATACGTTAACTGTTACAGCCGTTTCAGGAGGCGAGAACGGTTCTGTTTCCCTCGTTGATGGTGTGGTCACATATTCTCCGAGGGCAAATTACAACGGGCGTGATAGTTTTTCGTATTCGGTCTCTGACGGGCAGGGAGGTGTGAGCGAGGGGAGCGTTTCTGTGACGGTATCCGCCGTTAATGATACTCCCATAGCACCAGCAACCGCCGTTACTCTTGATGAGGATACATCCTGGTCGGGTATTTTGGCCGCTACGGACGTAGATGGTGACCAGCTGAATTATAGCCTTCACACTCAACCTAAATATGGGTCGATAAGTGTCGCGAATAATGGGGCCTATGTTTACACGCCTAATGCAAATTATTATGGCTCTGACGAGTTCACTTACAGAGTTTCTGATGGGAATGGTGGGTCTACGCTCGGTAAAGTATCACTCACCATTGTTAACATAAACGATGCTCCCGTTGCATTGGATAGCGTTGCGAATGGGCTTGAGGATGCAGCACTTTCGGGCTCATTAAGAGCAACGGATATTGACGGAGACGTTCTTAAGTATTCTTTGAAGCAGGGACCTAGTAACGGGGTTGTTACCATTAATCCGGATGGAACGTATTTCTATCTGCCGAATAGTAATTTCAGTGGTTTGGATAACTTTTCCTATACCGTATCTGATGGTAGAGGCGGGCTCGACACCGCTTCATTAAGTATTAATGTTAACGCAATTGCTGACGCGCCAGAAATCACGACTGCGCCCGCGAGTGGTGAAATTGGGGATACGGTTAAACTCAATATAGCCGCTGCCCTGAGTGACACGGACGGTTCTGAAATTTTGGGGCCGATTGAGATTGGTGGCGTGCCCGAGGGTGTGGCGCTATCCAGCGGGACTGATCTTGGTGGTGGAAGATGGTCTTTGGCGCTATCGGAAATTAGTAACCTTACGCTCACTATTCCCGATAATGCTGGAGCGGGTTTTGAACTCACAGTAACAGCTAATTCCAGAGAAAGTTCAAATGATGATACTGCGACAGCAGTTCGTTCTTTGCCAGTCGTCGTGTTGCCATCTGGTGTAACGCTTCCGTCCTCGGGTGACGGCGATACCATTTTTGGTGGAGATAACAATGATATATTCGTCGGCGGTGGCGGTGATGACCTAATCATCGGTGGTGGCGGGTCCGATATCCTTTCTGGAGGTGCGGGAGACGATGTCTTAATAGGAGATAGCTACGACAAACTTTCAGGCGGGGCTGGAACAGATACGGCAATATTGACCGATGACAGCGATATTGATCTGGATATTGGAAGGCTCAGCATTGAAAGATTTTACGCCGGTGGCGGGGACGACAAAATTAAGGGTGGGCAAAAAAACGAGTTTATATCCGGGGGCCGTGGCAATGATAGAGTTGAAGGTGGCGCTGGAGATGATACGTACCGTTTTAATCGCGGTGATGGACAGGATATAATTGCCGATTATTTTGGAACAACGAAAATTATTTCGCAGTGGCGATGGGTAACCTATTCAGTATCAGATGGAGAGGGCGGGATTGAAACCGAGCGCATACGTGAGCGGTTCAGTCAATTAATCGATACAAGCGCAAATGGGGGTAAGGACGAATTATCTTTTGGCGATGGCATTAGACCTGATGATCTGAGCCTTCAGTTCGTTGACGGTGCCTTGCAAATTACAGTTCAGGGCATTGGAGGCGAAGCTGGCGAAAACAGTTCAAATTCAGCAGATATAATAAAAATCATCAATTGGGGAGACGCCCTAGATCGTATTGAACTGTTTTCTTTCGAGGATGGGACAGCACTAGACGTTGCTAATTTAACCGGCAAAGTACTTGAGGCAAGTGAGGATGGGACGACCCTGGTTGCCTCGAACGGCAATGACTGGCTTGCGGGAGGTGGCGGCAATGATACACTTAACGGCGGTGCCGGTGATGATATCATCGTGGCGGCTGACGGAGACGACCGGCTCATCGGAGGAGCGGGTAATGATTTTCTCATTGGTGGTGAGGGAACAGACACGGCAAGCTACGAAGGTAAATTCTCAGACTATTCTGTGTCCTCTTCAAGTAATGCCATTACTGTAGCTCATAAAAAGGTAGGGGATGGGATTGATCAATTAGATAGTATTGAGAGTATATCCTTTTCCGACATTACGGCCGTGTATGAAAATGGCACATTCTTACCAATTTTATTTGGTGAGCAGACTAGTGTTTTAGAAGATGGGTCTATCTCTCTTTCTGCTTCCGACCTTCTGACAAATGATTTTGATATAGACGGTGGTAGTTTATCGCTCGATGGGGTGGGGGTAGCGAGCAATGGAACCGTTTCTCTCGTGGGTGATAGAATTACTTACCGGCCAGACGCGGATTTTAATGGCCGTGATACCTTTACGTACACAGTGTCCGACGGGCAGGGGGGAACTGCCAGTGCGACGGTAGGTATTACTGTAACATCAGTTAACGACACCCCGATAGGGCAAGATCATTCTGCTGCTGGCGCTGAAGACACAGTTATTAACGGGTTAATTACTGCGACTGATATCGACGGTGACAGTCTTACTTTTAGCTTGGCCAATGAGCCCACTAATGGATTTGTGGATGTTAATAAGGATGGCTCATATAGTTATAGACCCAACGCCAATTATAATGGCTCCGATAGTTTCACATACCTGGTCAGTGATGGTAATGGCGGTACAGCGACTGGGGCTGTTACATTAGATGTGACGGCAATCAATGATGCTCCCATTTCTGCCGGGGTAGAGTTGTCAGTTTCAGAGGACTCTTCTGTCAGTGGAGTTCTATCAGCAACGGATATAGAAAAAGATACTCTAAGTTTCTCCCTCGCTTCGGACGGCAAAGGGGGGACAGCAATTGTGAAGCCAGATGGCTCATTTATTTACACACCGAACCCAAATTATAGCGGGTCTGATAGTTTTACATACACTGTCTCTGATGGCCAGGGTGGAAGGACGACGGGCACGGTTTCGGTAACGGTTAATGCTATTAATGATGCGCCGACATCTCCCGGCGCAA